>NZ_JBEXRT010000009.1:0-144930 GCF_040613235.1 Streptomyces sp. NPDC006296
ACCCACCCCACGCCCGCCCCCACCGGGCCGGGCCCGCCGCCCCGCCCCCGCCCCGCCCCCCCCCCCCCCCCCCACCCCCCCCCCCCCCCCGCCCCCCCCCCCCCCCCCGCCGCCACGGCCCCGGTCGGCCCCCGCGCCGCCCGCACATCCGTGCGGGCCGTCCCCGGGGCGCGGAGCCCGGCGTGGGTCCGGCGGCGGGCTGGGCCGACGGCGAGCGCCCCGGGGGTCGTGTGCGCGGCGGCCCGCCCGCCGTGAGCGGTCGGGCGGCCGGAAAGGGCGCCCCGGAGGGGCGTGACCGGCCCGGGCGCCGGGTGTCCGTCCGGGGAAAGCGCCCGTTCGGAATGCGATTCCGTGGCGTCGTGAGCGGAATCCGGGGCGCCCGCAGCGCGGAATGCGTTCCCCGTGATCCGCCCCCGGACCGCGCGATCATCCAGGTGGAATATGCCTTCTGCGCAGTCCGATGAATTCGGAGAGTAATTATTCGGTGCCGTGGCACGCAGCATCACTTACGAAGGGTTATGGTGGAAACCCCCCCTCGGGCCGGTCCGTAACCCCCCCCCACGGACCGGCCCGTTTTTTTGTGCCCGGACATGGTTCCGGATGTGCGCTTTCTGTGCGTGAAAGACGGAGATCCCGTGCGGGACCCCGCCGGCGCGAGGAATCCGGTGCCGGTGCGGCCGGGAATCAGCCGCGGTTCGCCCAGATATTGGTGCTCGCGGTGTCCACGGCGAAGGTGTCGATCTCCGCCAGCTCGTCCGCGGTCAGCGCGGGGGCGGCGAGCGCGGCCACGTTCTCCTCCAGCTGCCTCACGCTGGACGCGCCGATGAGGGCCGAGGTCATGCGGCTGTCGCGCAGGACCCAGTTGAGCGCCAGCTGGGCGAGGGACTGCCCGCGCCCCCCGGCGATGTCGTTCAGCCCGCGCAGCCGGCGCAGCATCTCGTCCGACAGCAGCCCCGGGTCCAGGGACTTCCCCTGGCTGGCGCGGGAACCCTCGGGAATGCCCGCCAGGTACTTGTCGGTGAGCAGCCCCTGGGCGAGCGGGGCGAACGAGATGCAGCCCATCCCGGCCGTCTCCAGGGCGTCGAGCAGCCCGTCGGCCTCCACCCAGCGGTTGACCATGGAATAGGACGGCTGGTGGATCAGGGCGGGGACGCCCATCTCCCGCAGGATCCGTGCCGCCTCCGCGGTCTGCTCGGCGTTGTAGGAGGACACACCCGCGTACAGCGCCTTGCCCCGGCTGACGGCCGAGGCGAGGGCGCCCATCGTCTCCTCCAGCGGGGTGGCCGGATCGAAGCGGTGGGAGTAGAAGATGTCGACGTGGTCGAGGCCCGTCCGCCGCAGCGAGGCGTCGAGCGAGGACAGCAGGTACTTCCGGGACCCCCACTCGCCGTACGGGCCGGGGTGCATCCGGTAGCCCGCCTTGGTCGAGACGATGATCTCGTGCCGGTGGGCGGCGAAGTCCTGGTGGAAGATCTTGCCGAAGTTCAGCTCGGCGGAGCCGGGCGGCGGGCCGTAGTTGTTGGCCAGGTCGAAGTGGGTCACACCGAGATCGAAGGCGCGGCGCAGGATCGCCCGCTGGGAGTCCAGGCCGCGGTCGTCGCCGAAGTTGTGCCAGAGGCCGAGCGAGACGGCGGGCAGCTTGAGCCCGCTGCGGCCGGTGCGGCGGTACTTCATGGAGTCGTAGCGCGACGCGTCGGGGAGATAGGAGAGGGAATCAGTCACGTTTCACTCCTTATCACGGAGTTGTGACAGGCCGGGTTGGGCCCCCGTGACCCGTCCGCAGTAATGTGGCGGCTTCGGGACATGCCGACCCGCGGCGCGCGAGCGCGGTGCGCGGACCGCACGGCGATCCCCCGGGGGGCGGCCCCGGACCCCCCGTCGAGGGGGAGGGCGGGCCCCGGGCCCGTACGGAACCGAGAGGGTGGACTCAGTGAACTTGCGCGACCTGGTGTACGGGCTCTACGCACGCCGGGTGGGAGGCCGCCTGGACCACGACCAGGTGCCCAAGCACATCGGAGTCATCCTCGACGGCAACCGGCGATGGGCGAAGGCCTCCGGCGGTTCGGCCGTGGAAGGGCACCAGGCCGGAGCGGACAAGATCTCGGAGCTGCTCGGATGGTGCAGCGAGACCGAGGTCGAGGTCGTCACCCTCTGGCTGCTGTCCACCGACAATTTCGACCGGCCGGAGGCGGAGCTCATCCCGCTGCTCGGCATCATCGAGAACACCGTCCGCCAGCTGGCGTCCGACGGCCGCTGGCGCGTCCACCACGTCGGCACGCTCGACCTCCTGCCGGCCAGGACCCAGACCGTCCTCAAGGAGGCCGAGGAGGTCACGGCGGGGGTCGACGGGATAATCGTCAACGTCGCCGTCGGCTACGGCGGGCGCCAGGAGATCGCCGACGCGGTCCGCTCCCTCCTTCTCGACCACTCCTCCCGCGGCACCACCTTCGAGGAGCTCGCCGAGGTCGTCTCCACGGACCTGATCTCCGAGCACCTCTACACCCGCGGCCAGCCCGACCCGGACCTCGTGATCCGCACCAGCGGCGAGCAGCGGCTGTCGGGCTTCATGCTCTGGCAGAGCGCCCATTCGGAGTACTACTTCTGCGAGGTCTTCTGGCCCGCTTTCCGCAAGGTCGACTTCCTGCGCGCGCTGCGCGACTACGCGGCGCGCCACCGGCGTTACGGGGCCTGAGGACCCGCCGCGCACCGGCCGGAAGGACCCGTCGCGGCGGCGGCCCCCGGGGGCACCTCGTCGCAGGCCGGGGCATGGCTTCGCGTGTTCGAGGGAATACAGCTCTCAGGTCGACGTCCGGTCAGTAACCGGGCGGACGTCGCAGCCAAGTGAGCGGCACCCAGCCCGCTCGCCCGGGAGGCCCTTTGCACACGAAGGACCGCACACCGTGCGGCCGACGCGCAGGGCCGGTGTTCGGCCCGTGCTCGGGGCCCGAACCCGGTCCGTCCTCTCCCTTCGGGAAGTTCCGCGACCTCCGTCGCACTCCCCGACCTCGTCCGAGGGGGTACGTCCTTCCGTGGTGACCAGCACCAAGCGCCGCATGCCCGACAGGCGCACCTACGTTCTCGACACCAGCGTCCTGCTGGCCGACCCCAAAGCCCTGACCCGTTTCGACGAGCACGAAGTGGTGCTGCCGGTCGTCGTGGTCACGGAGCTGGAGGCCAAAAGGCACCATCCGGAGCTCGGGTACTTCGCCCGGCAGGCCCTGCGCCTGCTGGACGACTTCCGGGTCCGGTACGGCCGGCTGGACGCCCCGATCCCGCTCGGGGACCTGGGCGGATCGCTCCGTGTCGAGCTCAACCATTCCGACCCCGGCGTGCTGCCCGCCGGCTACCGGTTGGGGGACAACGACTCACGGATCCTCGCGGTCGCACGCAACCTGCAGGCCGAGGGGTTCGACGTCACCGTCGTCTCCAAGGACCTGCCCCTCCGCATCAAGGCCTCCTCGGTCGGCCTCCTCGCGGAGGAGTACCGCGCCGAACTCGCCGTCACCGACTCCGGCTGGACCGGGATGGCGGAACTGACCGTCGCCGCCGAACAGGTCGATCTGCTGTTCGGCGAGGAGACCCTCTACATCCCCGAGGCCTCCGAGTACCCCGTGCACACCGGGCTGGTCCTCCAGTCCGAGCGCGGCAAGGCGCTCGGCCGGGTCACCGCCGAGGGCAACGTCCGCCTCGTGCGCGGCGACCGGGAGGCCTTCGGGATCCACGGCCGCAGCGCCGAGCAGCGCATCGCGCTCGACCTGCTCCTCGACCCGGACATCGGCATCGTGTCCATGGGGGGCCGGGCCGGCACCGGCAAGTCGGCCCTGGCGCTCTGTGCGGGTCTGGAGGCCGTGCTGGAGCGCCGGCAGCACAAGAAGGTGATGGTCTTCCGGCCGCTGTACGCGGTCGGCGGGCAGGAGCTCGGCTATCTCCCCGGCAGCGAGGCCGAGAAGATGAGCCCCTGGGCGCAGGCCGTCTTCGACACGCTCTCGGCGGTCGCCGGGCGCGAGGTCATCGAGGAGGTGCTGGGACGCGGGATGCTGGAGGTCCTGCCCCTCACCCACATCCGGGGCCGTTCGCTGCACGACGCCTTCGTGATCGTGGACGAGGCGCAGTCCCTGGAGCGGAACGTCCTGCTGACGGTGCTGTCCCGGATCGGGGCGAACTCACGGGTGGTGCTCACCCACGACGTCGCCCAGCGGGACAACCTCAGGGTCGGCCGGTACGACGGAGTCGTCGCCGTGGTCGAGAAACTGAAGGGGCATCCGCTCTTCGCCCACGTCACCCTCACGCGGTCCGAGCGCTCGCAGATCGCCGCCCTGGTGACCGAAATGCTGGAGGACGGCCAGATCTGACCCTGAACGTCCCGTAGATGCCGCCCGGCGAGCCAAGGAGCTTAGCCGGGCGGCATCGTGCTGCGCTGTCATTTCCGAAAAAGTTGTGCGCCAAACGAGGTGTGACCTTTCACACGCAACACAGAATTGCAACGCGCCGTGTCCTTCCGGCAGAGTCTTGCTTCCGTCAGGCCCCGCATACGGCACTCGGGTACCTCCAGAGGTCCCACGCACCACACAACTCAACAATCGCCGTCCGTATGCCGCCCGCGAGTACCACGCGGCGCTTCCGCAAGGGAGTCGCCCACCGGGCCCGTGCCTCCCGTGACCCAAGCAGTAGGGAGGCCAGTGTCAGGGGCACGATTGCGTCCCGCGAGGTCACCTAAGCGGGCGATGCTGGAAGGACACCGTGTGAGCCGGATCTCGGTCCGGGGGTTCGCCGTGGCATCTGCCACAGCGGTCACCACCGTAGGCGCCGTCGTAGGCGTTGCGTCGGGCAGCACCCCCGCTGTCGACGACAACAACTTCGAGGCGGCCGCAGCCGACACCACGCTGCTCGCAGACATCCCCGCGGGCCAGCAGGCCCAGGTGCAGACCGCTTCGCTGACGCAGCAGGCCGACGCCCAGGCGTCCGCGGCCGACGCGGCGGCGAAGAAGTCGGCCGAGGAGACGGCCCGCATCCAGGCCGCCAAGGACGCCAAGTCGAAGAAGCAGGCGGCCGAGGACAAGCTGGAGGCGGAGCGCAAGGCCAAGGAGAAGAAGGAGGCCGAGCGCGCGAGCCGGTCCTCCGTCCGCGACGCCTCCTCCTTCTCGGCGCAGGGCTCCTACTCGGTGGCCGAAGTACAGGCGATGGCCCGGCAGATGATGCCAGCGGATCAGTTTCAGTGCTTCAGTAACATCGTGGAGCGCGAGTCTGGCTGGAACTACAAGGCGACGAACGCTTCCTCCGGCGCCTACGGCATCATGCAAGCCCTGCCGGGCTCCAAGATGGCGTCGGCGGGTGCGGACTGGCAGACCAACCCGGCGACCCAGATCAAGTGGGGCCTCAGCTACATGAACAGTGATCGCTACGGCAGCCCCTGCGCGGCCTGGTCCTTCTGGCAGGCCAACCACTGGTACTAGGACCCCGCGAGGTTCGACGACCGACCCCGTGATGCCCCGCACCGTTCCACGGTGCGGGGCATCACGCGTGTTGCGGGGCCTCACGCGTGTACGGTCGATCCGGACCTCTCCCGGTGCGTGCGGGGAGCAAACGGGGGAAGGAAAAATTTCATGTCAAAACTACCGGGGTGGCTCGGTCGGCTGGGAGCCGGACTCACCGACATAGGGGCGCGCCTCGAACAACGCCGTGCCGAGGGCGAGCGCAGAGCCGACGAGCACGCCGAGAGCGTCTCGTCGGACACGCTCACCGCGGCCGCCGCGCCGAAGGTGCCCCGCCCGCCCGCCTACGCCCCCTCCGTCACCGCCAGGCCCGAACCCGCGACGGCGATCCCCTGGGGGATGCGCGTCGCGGCCGAGGCCAGCTGGCGCCTGCTCGTCCTCGCGGGCATGCTCTGGGTGCTGATGCGCGTCATCAGCGCCATCCAGCTGGTCGTCCTGGCCTTCGTCGCCGCCCTGCTGGTGACCGCGCTGCTCCAGCCGACCGTCGTCCGGCTGCGGCGGTACGGGCTGCCGCGCGGGCTGGCCACCGCCGTGACCGCCGTGCTCGGCTTCGTCATCATGGGGCTCGTCGGCTGGTTCGTGGTGTGGCAGGTCATGGACAACCTGGACACGCTGTCCGACCGGGTCCGTGACGGCATCGACGAGCTGAAGCGCTGGCTCCTGGACAGCCCGTTCCACGTCACCGAGTCGCAGATCAACGACATCGCGAAGAACCTCAGCGACACCATCGGCACCAACACCGAGGAGATCACCTCCGCCGGTCTCCAGGGCGTCACCGTCATGGTCGAGTTCCTCACCGGGCTGCTGCTGGCGATGTTCTCGACGCTCTTCCTGCTGTACGACGGCAAGCGCATCTGGCAGTGGGTCCTCAAGCTCGTGCCGGCCCAGGCCAGGCCGGGCGTCGCGGGCGCCGGGCCGCGTGCCTGGCGGACGCTCACCGCCTATGTGCGGGGCACGGTGATCGTCGCCCTGATCGACGCGATCTTCATCGGGCTCGGGATCTACTTCCTCGACGTGCCGATGGCCGTTCCGCTCGCCGTCTTCATCTTCCTCTTCGCCTTCATCCCGCTGGTCGGCGCCGTCGTCTCCGGTGCCCTCGCCGTGGTCGTCGCCCTCGTCACCCAGGGCGTGTTCACCGCCCTGATGGTGCTCATCGTGGTCCTCGCGGTGCAGCAGATCGAGGGCCACATCCTGCAGCCCTTCATCCTCGGCCGCGCCGTGCGCGTCCACCCGCTGGCCGTGGTGCTGTCGGTCGCGGCCGGCGGCATGATCGCCGGGATCGGCGGCGCGGTCGTCGCCGTGCCGCTGGTCGCGGTCACCAACACGGTGGTCGGCTACCTGCGTTCGTACGGGCAGGACCCCGAGGCGCTCCACGGGCCGGGCCCGCACGGCGCCACCGCGCTCTCGGCCGTGCCGCCGAAGGTGCCGCCCGTCCCCGTGGACGCCCCCGCGGCAGGAGCCGCGGACGGCCCCGGCGACGAGGCGGCGGACCGGTCGCCGGAGGTACCGAGGTCGTAGGACCGGGCCGCGCCGGACGCGGACAGGAAGAAGGGCCCCGCCGACGGTCGGTCGTCGACGGGGCCCTTCCGGTATCACGGTACTGCGGGTCACAGCCCGGCGAGGACGTCCTCGGAGTCGAGGGTCACGCCGACCGCCTGGATCACCGAAGCGATCTTGACGGCTTCCTGGACGGTCTCACGGTCGACGCCGGCCTTGCGCAGCACCTGCTCGTGCGAGTCCAGGCACTGGCCGCAGCCGTTGATCGCGGAGACGGCGAGCGACCACAGCTCGAAGTCGACCTTCTCCACGCCCGGCTTGCCGATGACGTTCATCCGCAGCCCCGCGCGGAGGTTTCCGTACTCGGGGTCCGACAGCAGGTGCCGGGTGCGGTAGAAGACGTTGTTCATCGCCATGATCGCCGCGGCCGACTTCGCCGCGGTGTACGCCTCGGCGGAGAGGTTGGCCTTGGCCTCCGGCTCCAGCTCGCGCAGCACCTTCGGCGAGCGCGAGGCGATCGCGCAGGCCAGGACGGTGCCCCAGAGCTGCTGCTGGGGAAGCTCGCTGTTGCCGATGACCGAACCGAGGTTCAGCTTCAGGTCCTTGGCGAAGTCCGGTATGGCGGACTTCAGTTCGTCGAGTGCCATGGGTATCAGCTCACTCGCCGGAGAGGAGGGCGACCGGGTCGAGGGTGTTCTCGCCCTTGGTCCAGTTGCACGGGCAGAGCTCGTCGGTCTGCAGGGCGTCGAGGACCCGCAGGACCTCCTTGGGGTTACGGCCCACGGAGCCGGCGGTCACCATCGTGAACTGGATCTCGTTGTTCTGGTCGACGATGAAGACGGCGCGCTGGGCGAAGCCGTCCTCGCCCTCGATGCCGAGGTCACGCATGAGCTCGTGCTTCGAGTCGGCCAGCATCGGGAAGGGCAGGTCGGTCAGGTCCGGGTGGTCCTTGCGCCAGGCGTGGTGCACGAACTCGGAGTCGCCGGAGAAGCCGAGGACCTGCGCGTCACGGTCGGCGAACTCCTCGTTCAGCTTGCCGAAGGCGGCGATCTCGGTGGGGCACACGAAGGTGAAGTCCTTCGGCCACGCGAAGACGATCTTCCACTGACCCTCGTAGGTCTTGTGGTTGATCTGCTCGAACTCCTTGCCGCTCTCCAGCGACACGCAAGCGGTCAGGTCGAACTCGGGGAACTTGTCACCGACAGTGAGCACGCGCACTCCTTGTTGCGTAGGAAATCCCTTTTTGAGGGCGTTCCTGGGGGTTGGACTGCCCCCACCTTGGCACACAGTGCATTGATCACGGAAATAGCTACACTCGGCCGGGATGATCGGAGGTGCCTATCAGTGGCGTATGTGCATCAGGCCCACAGGGTCAAGCAGCCCAGTCTCTCGCAGCTGCGCGCCTTCGCGGCCGTGGCGGAGCACCTGCACTTCCGGGACGCGGCGGCGGCGATCGGGATGAGCCAGCCGGCGCTCTCCGGGGCGGTGTCCGCGCTGGAGGTGGCACTGGGTGTCCAGCTCATCGAGCGCACGACGCGCAAGGTGCTGCTCTCGCCCGCGGGGGAGCGCCTCGCGGTGCGGAGCCGGGCGGTGCTGGCGGCGCTCGGTGAGCTGATGGAGGAGGCCGAGGCGGTGCGCGCGCCGTTCACCGGCGTCCTCAGGCTCGGGGTGATCCCGACCGTCGCCCCGTACCTGCTGCCGGCCGTCCTGCGGCTGGTCCACGAGCGCTACCCGGACCTCGATCTCCAGGTCCACGAGGAGCAGACCTCCTCGCTGCTGGAGGGACTGGCGGCCGGGCGGCTGGACCTGCTGCTCCTCGCCGTCCCGCTCGGGGTCCCCGGTGTCACGGAACTCACGCTCTTCGACGAGGACTTCGTGCTCGTCATGGAGAAGGGCCACCCCCTCGCCGGCCGCACCGGGCTGCCGCGCGGGACGCTCCGGGACCTGCCGCTGCTGCTGCTCGACGAGGGGCACTGCCTGCGCGACCAGGCGCTGGACATCTGCCGGGAGGCCGGGCGGACCGAGGGGGCACCGGTGACGACGTCCGCGGCCGGGCTCTCCACCCTGGTCCAGCTGGTCGCGGGCGGGCTGGGGGTGACCCTGCTGCCGCGTACGGCGGTGAAGGTGGAGACGGGGCGCAACGAGGCCCTGTCCACCGGGTACTTCACGGATCCCGCTCCCTCGCGCCGGGTGGCGCTGGCGGTCCGGACGGGTTCGGCCCGGCACGAGGAGTTCGAGGAACTGGCCGCCGCCCTGCGCGACGTGATGGGGGCGCTGCCGGTACGGATACCCGGCGAGGGGTGACTGCGCCCCCCGGCGCACTCACCCCTCCCGTGTCACTCCGTACGCAGCCCGTCCGAGCGCATCAGGCGCCACAGCAGGGGCAGCGAGAGGAGCGTCACGGCCACGACGAGGCCCGCGCCCGCGCCCGCCACCGGGAGGAACACCCACCACCGGCTCACCGCCCTGCCCAGCATCCAGGTCATGACGGCGCCGAGTCCGAGCCCGCCCGCGACCGCGACGAGGAGGCCGACGGCCACCGGGACGGCGGTCTGCCAGAACACCGACCAGCCGAGTGTGGCCCGCCCGGTGCCGAAGGCGACCAGGACGGACAGCAGCCGCCGGCGCTCCTGGAGCTGCTCCAGCTGGGACACCAGCATCGAGAGGGCGATGAGGAGCAGGGTCGCCACCGCGCCGAACCGCAGGCCCGTCTGCACGCTGGCGAACTGGAGGTCGCGTTCGGTGGAGGCCAGGGTGCGGATCTCCATCCCCGGATCGATCCTGGCCGCCGTGTTCCGGACGTACTCGGCGACGTCCTCGACGTCCTCGTCGACCTCGATGTGCGCGAGCGTCCGGGCGTTCGGCAGGATGCGCGGGTCGATGGCGCCGACCGTCGCCATGATCCCCAGGTGCTCGTCGCCCGTCGGGTCGCGGCCCGCCGTGACGGTGGCCGCGTCCGCGGGCAGGGTCCAGCGCACCGACTTCCCCAGCGGTTCGAGGTCGGGGGAGAGGTTGACCTCGATCTCCTCGCCCTTGCGCGCGGTCTCGTCGACCCAGTCGCTCGTCTCCCGGTCGTCCTCGGGGTGGACGACGAAGGCGTCGCCCTCCTCGCAGGAGCCGATCGCGGCGAGTTCCCTGAGGGTGGCGCAGTCGCCGACGGTGAGGGAGGTGCTGGGCGGCATCTCGCCCTCCGCGTACGGCCCCGGCCTGGTCACCCAGGCCTCCACCGTGCCGATGACGCGCTCCACCCCCTCGGTGGCCCGGAACTCCTCGATCGTCCGGGCCGCCGCGTCGCCGGTGACCTGCTCCGAGTAGGTACGGAACCGGGCGCGCGAGGGATCCTCCCCGGTCACGGTCTCGAAGTCGTCGCCGACGGCCGCGAACAGCATCTGGAGGGCCACCGCGCCGGCGACGGCCACCGTGATGCCGCTGACGGCACGGGACGCCGCCCCGCTGTCCAGCTGGAGCCGGCGGACCGCGAGCTGCCAGGGCGTCGGGCCGCCGCGCAGCCGTCCGACGCAGGCGGTGAGCAGCCAGGGCAGCAGCAGCGCGAGTCCGCACAGGACGAGGGCGGCCCCGGCCGCGATCCGCGCCGGGTCGACCGGTGCGGACGCCTCGGCCCGGCCCGTCGTCACCAGCACGGCCAGGCCCGCGGCCGGGACCAGCAGACGCCACCAGAGACGGCGTCCGCGGCCGGCTCCGTGGCGCAGCACGCCCAGCGGCTCGACGGTCACCGCGCGCATGGCGACCAGGGTGACGAGCACCGCGGACAGCGGCACCACCGCGGCGACCACCGCCGCCTGCCAGGCGGCGGGGGTGAGGTCGGACGGGAACGCGCTGTGGTTCCACAGCTCGATGTGCCCGATGAACGCGCGGCCCACCAGGAAGAAGACCAGCCCTGCCAGCAGCCCCAGCAGGGAACCGAACAGTGCCTCGCCCGCCGCGATCCGACGGGTCGTCCGGATGTCGGCGCCGACCAGACGGAGGGCGGCCAGCCTCCGGTCGCGCCGCTCCCCGCCGAACCGCACGGCGGTGGCGACGAAGGTCGCGACCGGCGCCAGCAGGACGACGCAGATCATGATGACGAGGACGACCAGGACGGAGGGCAGCGGATCACCCGGGCGCTCGTCGCCGTATCCGGCCAGCCGGTGCGCGCCGGTGCCCGGGGTCAGCGTGTCGCTGCCGACGTAGAAATACAGCTCGTGGGGCGAGAGCAGGCCGGTGCCGGCGATCGTCGAGGTGATCCGGTACGGCAGGCGCTCCGCGAGAAGGGCCCCCTCGGCGGAGCCGAGCAGGTCACGGAGGGCGGGGGAGACCGCCATCTCGCCCGGTCCGGGGAAGGCGGTGACCCCGGGCGGCAGGACCGGGCGCGGTCCTTCCGCGCGCATCAGGAAGCCGTCGACGATCCGGCCGCGGTACTCCGTCCCCGCCTTCACCCGCAGGACCGTGCGGGCCGACTTCGGGACCTCGGTGTCGCGCGAGGCCGCCACCTCCCCGCGGTCCCGGTCGCGGGAGGAACGCGCGTCGAGCAGGTGCGGTACGGAGGCCGCGCCCAGCAGCAGGGCGACCCCCAGACCCACCCCGATCGCGGTGAGCGCGGTCCGTACCCAGCCCTCCCGTCCGCCCGCGGCGGCGAAGCGCATGCCGAGGCCGAGGTCGCGCAGCCGGCTCATGCGACGTGGTCCAGATCGCGGCAACGGCCGTCGCGTACGACGATGTCGCGGTCCGCGTACGCGGCGACGCGCGCCTCGTGGGTCACGAGGACGACGGCCGTGCCGGCGGTACGCGCGGACTCGGTGAGCAGTTCCATGACGCGCTCGCCGCTGAGGGAGTCCAGGGCGCCCGTCGGCTCGTCGGCGAAGACGACCCTGGGCGAGGCGACGAGGGCGCGGGCGACCGCCACCCGCTGGCCCTGGCCGCCGGACACCTCCCCGGGCCGCCGGCCGGCGAGCTGCTCGACCTCCAGGCGCCGCATCCACTCCAGGGCGGTGCGTTCGGCCTGCTTCCGCTTGACGCCGTCGAGGCGCAGCGGCAGGGCGACGTTCTCGACGCAGGTCAGCTCGGGGACCAGTTGGCCGAACTGGAAGACGAAGCCGAAGTCGCCGCGGCGCAGGGCGCTGCGTTCGGCGTCGGGCAGCGCGGAGAGTTCGCGGCCGTCGTAGGTGACGCTGCCCTCGTCGGGGGTGACGATCCCGGCGAGGCAGTGCAGCAGGGTCGACTTGCCGGAGCCCGACGGGCCCATGACGGCGACGACCTCGCCGGGGTGGACGGAGAAGGAGGCGCCGTCGAGCGCGGGGGTCGTGCCGTAGGTCTTGCGGAGGTCACGGGCGGTGAGCAGCGAGCCGGCGGGGATCACGGGAGGACCACCTCGGCGAGCCGGCCCAGCCGGGCGGACGTCAGTTCCAGCCACCGCAGGTCGGCTTCGAGGTGGAAGAGCGCGTGGTCGCAGATCAGCTGGTCGGCGAGGTCGCCGGTGCGTTTGCGGTCGGTGAGGATGCGCATCAGCCGCAGGTGCTCGGAGCGCTGGGCGTCCAGCAGGTCGGCGGCGTCGCGACCGGTCAGCAGGGCCAGCACGACCTTGGTGTACAGGGTCGACTGGAGGTAGGGCTCCGGCTTCTCGGGCTGGGCGAGCCAGCCGGCGACGTCGGTGACGCCGGCGTCGGTGATGGCGTAGCGCTTGCGTTCGGGACCGCCGTCCGTCTCGACGCCGTCGACCTCGACGAGCCCGTTCTTCAGCAGGCGGGACATGGTCGCGTAGACCTGGCCGTAGTGCAGGGGGCGATCGTGGCCGAACTTCTCGTCGAAGGCGCGCTTGAGGTCGTAGCCGTGGCGCGGGCCGGATTCCAGGAGACCGAGGAGGGTGTGACCGATGGACATGCCCGGCACTGTACACGCTGTGTATACCTGTTGTGTATACGGCCTCGGGGCGGGAACGGCCGTGGGGGCGGGCCGCCGGGCCCGCCCCCACATGCTCACCTCACTCCGCCGGCCCTGGAGGCTCCGGCTGTTCCGGCGGACCCGGCTGCTCCGGCGGCTCCGCGGGAGCCTTCGGCGGCCGGCCCCGGCGGGCGATCGGAGCCGCCCCGCCCGGCAGCCGGCCCGCCTCCGCCAGGGCCCGTCGCAGCAGGAACTCGATCTGCGCGTTCGCGCTGCGCAGTTCGTCCGAGGCCCAGCGGGCCAGGGCGTCGTGCACCGCGGGATCCAGCCGGAGCAGCATCTGCTTGCGGGCGGAGCCGCGCCGGGGCGTCCGGCCGGGGGGAGGGGCCGCGTCGTCGGTCACTGGTAGAGCGAGCCCGTGTTCAGGACCGGCTGGGCCGCGCGGTCGCCGCACAGGACCACCATCAGGTTGCTGACCATCGCCGCCTTGCGCTCGGAGTCGAGCTCGACGATGTCCTGCTCCGCGATCCTGGTCAGCGCCATCTCGACCATGCCGACCGCGCCCTCGACGATCTGCTGACGGGCGGCGACGACCGCACCGGCCTGCTGGCGCTGGAGCATCGCCGAGGCGATCTCGGGGGCGTACGCGAGGTGGCTGAACCGGGACTCGATGATCCGCACACCGGCCGCCTGCACCCGGGCGGTGAGCTCGACCGCGAGCTTCTCGGTGATCTCCTCGGCGTTGCCGCGCAGCGAGAGCCCGCCCTCCTCGTGGGCGTCGTACGGGTACTCGATGGCGATGTGCCGGACGGCCGACTCGGTCTGGGTGGCGACGAACTCAAGGAAGTCGTCGACCTCGAAGAGCGCCTGCGCGGTGTCCTCGACCTTCCAGACGACGATCGCGGCGAGCTCGATCGGGTTGCCGTAGGCGTCGTTGACCTTCAGGACCGCCGTCTCGTGGTTGCGGACCCGGGTGGAGATCTTCCGGCTGGAGGTCAGCGGGTTGATCCAGCGCAGCCCGTCCGCCCGGATCGTGCCGACGTAGCGGCCGAAGAGCTGGATGACCCGGGCCTCGCCCGGAGCGACCATCTTCACACCGCTCATGCAGAAGAACGAGGCGATGGACAGGAGCAGCCCGAGGATGACGAGCGGGACGCCGACGCCGTTGTGCCCGTCGGAGCCGAGGACCCCGCCGACGATGGCCAGGGCCACGCCGAGGAACACCCCGAAGACGGTCAGCAGGAGCCCGAGGCCGCCCGGGATGGAGTGGGCGACCGTCTCCCTGACCTGCGGTGCGGGCATCTCGGGAGCGTCCGGCGTCAGATCGGCGCCGGGGCCGTTCACGTCGGGAAGGTCGTGCGGTGCGGACATGGATCCCCCGTTCCGGCGGCTGGTCGCCGCGCTAGCAATGTGATTTCACATTATCGTGTCTCGCAACCCTGCGCATCCCCCGCGAGTCGGTTCCTTCAGGACCGGGTGCTGATTCTCACGTCCGGAAAAGACCGGATCGTCTGCCATTTGTCCGGTCTCCCGGTGTTAGCTGGCAGGTCTGACCGGAGCGGTACGAGCGGACGAACAGGAGCACCACGGCGATGGGTCGAGCGGATGCGCGGCGAGCCCGGGGGCGGGACGCCCGCGGGGCCGAGGGCGGCGGACGGCGCCGGCTCTTCACCTGGCGGAAGGTCCTGGGCACGTTCTTCGGCCTCTGCCTGCTCGGCATGGGGGCCCTCGCGGCGCTCTACCTGTACGTCGACGTGCCGGCGGCCAACGCCCAGGCCGAGAAGCAGAGCAACGTCTACCGGTACAGCGACGGCACACTCCTGGCCCGGAGCAACTCCGAGGTCAACCGGGAGATAGTCGACCTCGGCGTCGTCCCCGGAAGCGTCCGGCACGCTTTCGTCGCCGCCGAGAACAAGTCCTTCTACCGGGACCGGGGCGTCGACCTCAAGGGCACCGTGCGCGGCCTGTTCAACACGGTCTCCGGCAAGGGCAAGCAGGGCGGATCCACGATCACCCAGCAGTACGTGAAGAACTACTACCTCACACAGGACCGGACGGTCACCCGCAAGCTCAAGGAACTGGTGATCTCCCTCAAGGTCGACCAGCGCATGGAGAAGGACGACATCCTCGCCGGGTACCTCAACACCGTGTACTACGGGCGCGGCGCGAGCGGCATACAGGCGGCGGCCCAGGCCTACTACGGCATCGACGCCAAGGACCTCGACACCTCCCAGGGCGCCTACCTCGCGGCCCTGCTCCAGGCCCCCAGCCAGTACGACTGGGCGAACGCGACCCCCACCGGCAAGAAGCTCGTCAAGGCGCGCTGGGCCTACACCCTGGACAACATGGTCGACGAGGGCTGGCTCGACCGGGCCGAGCGGGACCGGATGACGTTCCCCGTGCCCAGGGCGCCCAAGGCCGCCCCCGGCATGGAAGGGCAGACCGGCTACCTCGTCGAGGCCGCGAACGACGAGATGAAGCGGCAGGGCGTCACCGACGAGATGCTCGACGCCGGCGGCTGGACCATCACCCTCAACATCGACAAGAAGCGGCAGAAGCAGCTGGAGAAGGCGGTCGACCGCCAGCTGGAGAGCCACCTCGACCGCAAGGGCAACAAGGTCGACGCGACCGTCCAGGCCGGTGCCACGTCGGTGGACCCGAAGACCGGCAGGGTCGTCGCGCTGTACGGCGGTGTCGGCGCCACCGAGCACTGGTACAACAACGCCACCCGGCAGGACTACCAGCCCGCCTCCACCTTCAAGCCGCTGGTGCTCGCCTCCGCGCTGGAGAACGGGTCGACCGACCGGAACGGCGACCTGATCGGTCTGAACACCGTCTACGACGGCACCAGCAGGCGCCCGGTCGTCGGCAGCGACACCCCGTTCGCCCCGCAGAACGAGGACGACATCAGCTACGACCACCCGACCGTCCAGCGGGCCATGGACAAGTCGATCAACTCCGTCTTCGCGCAGATGGTCGTCGACGTGACCCCGGCCGCCGTCAAGAAGACCGCGCTCGGCATGGGCGTACCGGACAAGAACTTCCCCGAGCGGCCCGCGATCACGCTCGGCACCATGAACGCCTCGACCTGGGACATGGCTGGGGTGTACGCCACCCTCGACCACCACGGCAAGAAGGTCACCCCGACCATCGTGAAGTCCGCCGAGCACCGCGACCGCACGATGGAGCCCGTCGACGGGGTGGGCGGCCAGGTGATCAGCCGGTCCTCCGCCGACACCGTGACGAAGTCGCTGACCGAGGTCGTCGACATCGGCTCCGGACACGAGGCCGACACCTCCGCCTACGACGCCGCGGGCAAGACCGGCACCTCAGAGAACAACAAGGCGGCCTGGTTCGCCGCCTACACCCCGGAGCTCTCCACGGTGGTCGCGCTCTACGGCGAATCGCCCGAGGAGGGCGGCGGACAGGTCAGCCTCACCGGCACGGCCAACTCCGGCCGGGCCAACGGCGGCGGGTTCCCGGCGAAGATCTGGGCCGACTACACCCGGGACGCACTCGGCGCGGGCCCCAACGCCGCCTTCGACCTCCAGGGGATCGAACGCGGTGAGACGGCCGCGCCCCCGACGCCCAGCGCGACGCCCACCCCGTCGAGGACCCCGTCCGCGACACCCAGCGAGACGCCCACCCCGTCCGAGACCCCGTCCGCGACGCCCAGCGAGACGCCGACCCCGTCCGGCACCCCGAGCGGAACACCCACCGCCACGCCGAGCGGGACCCCCAGCACCACCAAGGACCCCACCGACGGGGCCCAGCCGCCGGGCGAGCGGCCGGGAGCCGCCGACGGCCCGCCGGTCCCGTAACGGCGACGGCCGCGGCGACGACAGCGACGAGGGGCGGGTGCCGGCCGGCACCCGCCCCTCGTCACCGTCCTACGGCCCCGCCCTCAGGGGGTGGCCATCTCGAACCAGACCACCTTGCCCGTCGACAGCCGGGTCGCCCCCCACCGCCGGGCCAGCCGGTTGACCAGGAACAGGCCGCGCCCGCCCTCGTCCGTCTCACGGGCCCGCCGCTGCCGGGGCAGCTGCGGGGCGTCGTCGCCGACCTCGCAGCGCAGGATGTCCGTACGCAGCAGCCGCAGCGTCACCGGACGCTCCGCGTAGCGCACGGCATTGGTCACCACCTCGCTGACCAGGAGCTCCACCTCGTCCGAGAGGTCCTCCAGACCCCACCGGCTCAGCGCCCTGCGGGCCAGCCTGCGCGCCCGCCCGGGCGCCGCGTCCTCCGGCTCCAGGAACCAGTACGCGACGTCGCTCGGCGCGATCCCGTCGAACCGGGCGGCCAGCAGCGCGATGTCGTCGTCCCGGTCGCCCGGACCCAGCATGTCCAGCACGTCGTCGCAGAGCGCCTCCAGCGGCGGCGAGTGGTCCGGCCCGGTCAGCTGCGCGGTGGTCGCGAGCCGCTCCCGCAGGATCTCGATCCCCGTCCAGACGTCCCGCAGCCGCGACTCCACCAGCCCGTCCGTGTACAGCAGCAGCGTGGCACCGGCCGGCGCGTCCAGCTCCACGGCCTCGAAGTCGACCCCGCCGACACCGATCGGCGCACCCGGCGGCACCCGCAGCACCTCCGCACGGCCGCCCAGATGGAGCAGCACGGGCGGCGGATGGCCGGCGTTGGCGATGGTGATGCGGTGCGCGACGGGGTCGTACACCGCGTACAGGCAGGTCGCCATGCGGTCGCTGCCGAGCCGCTGCGCCTGCTCGTCCAGATGGTGCAGGACCTCCTGCGGAGGCAGGTCGAGGCCGGCCAGGGTCTGCGCGGTGGTGCGCAGCTGGCCCATGATCGCCGCGGAGGTCATGGAGTGGCCCATCACGTCGCCGACGACCAGCGCTACCCGGCTGCCGGGCAGCGGGATCGCGTCGTACCAGTCACCGCCCACCCGCGCCGTCTCGGCGGCCGGGAGGTAGCGCGAGGCCAGCCGCACACCCGTCGGCTGGGGCAGCGAGTCGGGCAGCATCGTGCGCTGCAGCTCGTCGGCGATGTACGCCTCGCGGCCGTACAGCACCGCCTTGTCGATGCCCAGCGCGGTGTGCGTGGCCAACTGCGCCGCGACCAGGAGGTCGTTCGCCTCGAACGGCGGCCGCTCCGTGCCGCGCAGGAAGACCGCCGCACCGATGACCCGGCGGCGGCCGCGCAGCGGGGCCAGGATCGCGCGGTGCCCGGTCGGCACCGTCCGCCCCGCCCCCAGCAGCTCGGGCAGGGCGACCCGCGCCGCGGCCGAGTCCCCGAAGACCGGCCGCACCCCGCGCAGCACCTCGTCGAGCGCGCCGCCCGCCCGGATCTCGCACAGATCGGCGGCGGGCAGCAGCCCCGCCTGCGAACCGGCGACGGGCAGCCGCAGCCGCTCGCCCTCCGGCCCGCCGTCGTTGTCCTCGTCGGTCAGCCGCAGCCGGTCGGTGCGCCGCAGCCGCAGGACGAACGGGGTGGCCGGCCGTTCGTCGCCCACGGGGAGCGGATCGCGGAGGTACACGAGTATGGCGTCGGAGAACGTGGGCACGCTCGCCCGGCACAGACCCAGGACGATCTCGTCCAGGTCTATGCCCCGCGCGATCCGGCGGGTCGCCGCGCCGACGAAGCGCAGCCGGTCACCCTCGCGGCGGGACACCGCCTGGGAGTCGGCGGCCGGTCCGTCCACCGCGCCGGGCACCGGATTGGGCACCGCGTTCGGCACCGGGCCCTTCGCCGTGGCGGGCGCGGGCGAGGGACCGGGGATCGCGGCGGTGGCAGCGGGACCCGACGGGGCCTCCTCCTGCCGGGGCCGGGCACGTTCCTGCGACCGGGCGGCGAGAGGCTGCCGGCCTTCGTGTGAGGTGGGGTGCTCCGTCACGCGTGGGATTCCGTCCGTCCGGGCCGGTTGTATGAGGCAATCACCTCGGGGGGCTGCGCCACTGTGCCCCGGCGAGAGCGGTGAGAACAACGGCTGTCACCGAATGCCCTCGGAAAAGGGGCCGAAACCGTACGCCCGGCGAGGTGGCCGGTACCCGGTCTCCCGATGGCCGGGCAGCGGACAGCGAGCATGTCTCCACCCCCTCGCAGTGGTTCGTGCGCCGGCCCGCCCCATCCGGTTTCGTGGACCGGGTGACTCGTACGACGCGTTCGGTGACTGGTGGTCAGACCCCGGACCGGTCGCGCCGGTTGTGGCCTGTCGTCCGGCGGAGCGGTTCTGGAAGGCGATCCTACGTTTGCCCCCTGGGGTGCACCAAGGGTCTCACGACGGGGTGGCGGCGGGGGTGCGGTCCCAGTCATCAGGCAGCGGCGGGACCTGCCACCCGGGGTCCGGACGCCAGTGCTCCCAGCCGTCGCTGAACGGCGCGCCCCACCGCTGGATCACCTCGACGGCCGCCAGCCCCGCCTCGCGCACCCGCCGGGCGGTGGCCCGGTCCATCAGCCCGACCCGCTGCGCCTGCGCGAACTCGTCCTCGTCCAGCCACTCCCAGCTGTGGTCGGGACGCACGGAGATGTCCAGGAAGTGGTCCTGCGAATCCACTCCGCCCGCCCAGCGTGACCTGGGCTCCTCCAGGTTGACGTACCAGTTGCGGAAGAGCCAGCCGCGGTCCCAGAACAGCCAGACCGACCAGGGCTCGCCCGGCCGCGCGAGCTTCAGGACGCCCGATCCGAACCACCGGGAACGCACCGTCGTGCGGGGGCGGGTGTACCGGGTGGCGAGCGGCTCGGCGTGCACCTGGGTGCCGTCGGCGAGCACCGGCCGCACGCACTCGGTGCCGGACGCCATCCATACCGCCAGCAGTTCGTCGGTGTCCTGCACGACGGTGACCGGCCGGCAGATGTGGACCGCGCTGCCCCCGCCGTCACCCGGCTCACCGTTGGCCCGGTAGCGCCAGAGGATCCGTTCTCCCGGCGCCCAGCGCACGCCGTCCCCCGCACCCGCTCCGGAGCCTGCTCCCGTACCCGCTTCCGTCGCTGTCATGAAGAGATCTTAGTGACGCGCCCGCCGGCACGGTGCGTTACGCGTCACGGCCTGGTCATGCGCAGCACGTCCAGCGCCTCGTCGAGCTGCTCCGCCGTCAGGAGGCCCCGCTCGACGTAGCCGCCGGCCAGCACGGTCTCCCGGATCGTGGTGCCCTCGGCCAGGGACTTCTTGGCGACCTTCGCCGCCTCCTCGTAGCCGAGGTACCGGTTCAGCGGGGTGACGACCGAGGGCGAGGACTCCGCGTAGCGCCGGGCCCGTTCCACGTCGGCGGTGATGCCGTCGACCGTGCGGTCGGCCAGCAGGCGGGAGGCGTTGGCGAGCAGCCGCACCGACTCCAGCAGGTTCTTCGCGATGACCGGGAGCATCACGTTGAGCTCGAAGTTGCCGGCCGCCCCGGCGGCGGCGACCGTGGCGTCGTTGCCCGTCACCTGCGCCGCCACCATCAGCACGGCCTCGGGGATCACCGGATTCACCTTGCCCGGCATGATCGACGAACCGGGCTGCAGGTCGGGAAGGGTGATCTCGGCCAGCCCGGTGCGGGGGCCGGAGGCCATCCAGCGCAGGTCGTTGGAGATCTTGGTGAGCGACACGGCGACGGTGCGGAGCTGGCCCGAGGTCTCCACGAGCCCGTCCCGGGCGCCCTGCGCCTCGAAGTGGTCGCGGGCCTCCGTCAGCGGCAGGCCGGTCGTGCGGGCCACCTCCGCGATCACCGCGGCGGAGAAGCCGGGCGGCGTGTTGATGCCGGTCCCCACCGCGGTCCCGCCGAGGGGGAGTTCGGCGAGACGGGGCAGCGAGGCGCGCAGCCGCTCGACGCCGTGGCGGATCTGCGCCGCGTACCCGCCGAACTCCTGGCCCAGGGTGACGGGCGTGGCGTCCATCAGATGCGTACGGCCCGACTTCACGACCTCCGAGAATTCGGCCGATTTCCGCTCCAGGGACTCGCCCAGATGTTCGAGCGCGGGGACGAGATCGGCGGTGACGGCCGCCGTCGCCGCGATGTGGATGGACGACGGGAACACGTCGTTCGAGGACTGCGAGGCGTTGACGTGGTCGTTGGGGTGGACCTCACGTCCCAGCCGCTCGGTGGCCAGGGTGGCCACCACCTCGTTGGTGTTCATGTGGGAGGACGTGCCCGAACCCGTCTGGAACACGTCGACGGGGAAGTGCTCGTCCCAGCGGCCCGCCGCGACCTCCGCCGCGGCCTCCCCGATCGCCTCCGCGATGTCCGGATCCAGTACCCCCAGCTCGGCGTTGACCTTGGCCGCCGCCGCCTTGATCCGCGCCAGGGCCTCGATGTGCGCCCGCTCCAGCCGCTGCCCCGAGACGGGGAAGTTCTCCACCGCGCGCTGCGTCTGGGCCCGCCACTTGGCGTGCGCGGGCACCCTCACCTCACCCATCGAGTCGTGCTCGACGCGGTACGCCGTCTCCCGGTCCGGTCCGTCCATGGTGTTCGACCTCCTGATGCGGGTCAGCGCGGGGTGCGCCCGGCCTATTCCCGGGCGCCGTCCGCCAGAAGGTATCCGCAGCGCGCTCCCCGCCGGGCGCCCCGCCGCGCACCCGGCGGGTCGGGCGCCGGGGACACGGCGAGGGGTGTCCGACCCGCGGGCCGGACACCCCTCGTGCTCCCGGTGCGGGTCAGCCGAGGCCGGGGCCGCGGACCGGGATGCTGGTGAACGTCGGCGCCGGGGCGGGCTCGGTGAAGAAGTCGTTGCCCTTGTCGTCGACCACGACGAACGCGGGGAAGTCCTCGACCTCGATCCGCCAGACGGCCTCCATGCCGAGCTCCTCGTACTCGACGACCTCGACCTTCTTGATGCAGTCCTGGGCCAGCCGGGCGGCGGGGCCGCCGATCGAGCCGAGGTAGAAGCCGCCGTGCGCGCCGCACGCGTCCGTCACCTGCTTGGACCGGTTGCCCTTCGCGAGCATCACCTTGGAGCCGCCCGCCGCCTGGAACTGGGCGACGTAGCTGTCCATACGGCCGGCCGTGGTCGGGCCGAAGGAGCCGGAGGCGTATCCCTCGGGGGTCTTCGCCGGGCCCGCGTAGTACACCGGGTGGTCCTTGAGGTACTGCGGCATCTCCTCGCCCGCGTCCAGCCGCTCCTTGATCTTGGCGTGCGCGATGTCGCGCGCCACGACCAGCGGACCGGTCAGCGAGAGCCGGGTCTTGACCGGGTACTTGGTCAGCTCGGCGAGGATCTCGTCCATCGGCCGGTTGAGGTCGATGCGCACCACGTCGCCGGACTCGTCCAGCTGCTCGTCGGTGGTGTCCGGGAGGAAACGCGCCGGGTCCTTCTCCAGCTGCTCCAGGAACACGCCCTCGGCGGTGATCTTCGCGGTCGCCTGGCGGTCGGCCGAGCAGGACACGGCGATCGCGACGGGCAGCGAGGCGCCGTGCCGGGGGAGGCGCACCACCCGCACGTCGTGGCAGAAGTACTTGCCGCCGAACTGGGCGCCGATGCCGATCCGCTGGGTCAGCTCGAAGACCTTCTGCTCCAGCTCCCGGTCCCGGAAGCCGTGGCCGGTCGGGGACCCCTCGGCGGGCAGCTCGTCGAGGTAGTGCGCGGAGGCGTACTTCGCGGTCTTCAGCGCGAACTCGGCCGAGGTGCCGCCGACGACGATCGCCAGGTGGTAAGGCGGGCAGGCCGCCGTGCCCAGCGAACGGATCTTCTCCTCCAGGAACGTCATCATGGAGGCCTCGTTGAGGACCGCCTTCGTCTCCTGGTAGAGGAAGGACTTGTTGGCCGAGCCGCCGCCCTTGGCCATGAAGAGGAACTTGTAGGCGCCGCCGTCCGTCGCGTACAGCTCGATCTGCGCGGGGAGGTTCGAGCCGGTGTTCTTCTCGTCCCACATGGTCAGCGGGGCCATCTGCGAGTAGCGCAGGTTGAGCTCGGTGTACGCGTCGAAGATGCCGTGCGACAGGGCCTCCTCGTCGCCGCCCTCGGTCAGCACGTTCTGCCCGCGCTTGCCCATGACGATCGCCGTGCCGGTGTCCTGGCACATCGGGAGGACGCCCGCGGCGGCGATGTTCGCGTTCTTCAGGAGGTCCAGCGCGACGAACTTGTCGTTCGACGAGGCCTCCGGGTCGTCCACGATGCGGCGCAGCTGCGCCAGGTGCGCGGGGCGCAGGTAGTGGGAGATGTCGTGCATCGCCTCGGCCGCGAGGGTGCGCAGGGCCTCCGGATCGACCTTGAGGAACGTACGGCCGTCGGCCTCGAAGGTCGAGACGCCCTCGGCGGTCACCAGCCGGTACGGCGTGGTGTCCTCTCCCAGGGGAAGCAGATCGGAGTACGCAAACTCTGGCATTTCGGCCATTCCTCACTCGGCGACAGCGGCTGACCTCCCTCGGGCAGCGCATCCACCAGGGTAGGACCCCCGGGGTGCGCCGGGCCTGTGAGGTAAGGCTCACCCGGCCGCCCGGTCCGGGACCGTAATCGCGGCGGGGCCGGTGAGGCACTGGTCGCGATCTATCGCGTTTCGGTACCCTGGGCCGGTGGACCTCGAGAAGCAGCCTCAGCAGCCCGTCGCACCGGCCGGTCCCGCGCCCGCCGGAATCCGCGCTTCCGACGCGGACCGCGACCGGATCGCGGACATCCTGCGGGAGGCCGTGGCCGAGGGCCGGCTGACGGCCGAGGAGCACGCCGAGCGGGTCGACCTGGTCTACCGGGCGAAGACCGTCGGTGAACTGGCGCCGCTGGTCCAGGATCTGCCGGCGCCGGGCGGCGCCGCCCGGCAGACCCTGCCGTCCTACGGGCACGGCCCCGGGGAGCCGGCCGGGCCCGCCGAGAACCTGGTCGCCGTCTTCAGCAGCTCGACCCGCAGGGGCCGTTGGCGCGTCGGCGGCCGCACGAACGCCTTCTCGCTCTTCGGCAGCGTCGAGATCGACCTGACCGAGGCGCTGTTCGGCCAGCGCCTGTCGGTCGTCAACGCGACCTCCATCTTCGGCAGCGTCGAGATCAAGGTCCCCGAGAACATCTCGCTGCGCGGCGGCGGGACGGGCGTTTTCGGCAATTTCGAGGTCGACACCCTGGAATCGGCCGACCCGGAGGCGCCGGTCGTGGTCGTGAACGGCTATTCGGTGTTCGGGCACGTCGAGGCGAAGCCCAAGCGCGGCAAGGTCATCGCCAACCTCCACCGGCAGCTGCGCAAACACCTCGGACACTGAGGGCGGGGCGGCGGGGGAGCGGCCGGTTCAGGCCGGTCGCCGGTGCGGCCTCCGCGCGGCGGCCGTGCGCGACGACGCCACTCAGTGCATAGGCGTGCGCACAGTGGGTAGGGAGGCTGCATCGCCTCTCGCTCACGAAGCCCCAAGACGTCGTCAGGAGTGGACCGTGCAGCACACGCCGCATCAGCCCCTGCAGGCCGCCGCCGTGCCCTCCCAGCGCACTCCCGTGCGGGAGGAGCAGGCGGGCCCCTGGCATGCGGAGGCGGTGTGCCGCCGGGACGAAGCCGGGCTGTTCTTCGCCCCGTCGAAGGAGCCGACCGCCTCCCGGCTCTCCCGTGAGGAGGCCGCGAAGCAGGTCTGTGCCCGATGTCCGGTGATGGTGGACTGCCGGGAGCACGCACTCGTCCAGCCCGAGCCCTACGGGGTCTGGGGCGGCCTCACCGCGGCCGAGCGCCGTGTGGTGCTCGCGCGGCGCCGCCGACGCGACATCGAGCTCAAGAGCACGGCCTCGGCGGGACGCATAGCCGCCGCGGGCTGAGCCCCGTGCGTACACGGAGGGGAGCCGCCCGGCCCGGGCGGCTCCCCTCCGTGCGTGCCGGGACTACTTCGCGCGGTCGAAGTCGATCGCGCTGTAGGCGCGGAGCTTCGAGAGCCGGTGCGTCGAGTCGATCCTGCGGATCGTGCCCGACTTGGACCGCATCACCAGGGAGTCCGTGGTGGCCGTCTCCGAGCGGTACCGCACACCGCGCAGGAGTTCGCCGTCGGTGATCCCGGTGGCGACGAAGAACACGTTGTCGCCGCCGACCAGGTCGTCCGTCGACAGGACCCGGTCCAGGTCGTGCCCGGCGTCGAGCGCGCGCCGCCGCTCGGCCTCGTCCTTGGGCCAGAGCTTGCCCTGGATGACACCGCCCAGGCACTTTATGGCGCAGGCCGAGATGATGCCCTCGGGGGTGCCGCCGATGCCCATGAGCAGGTCGACGCCGGTCCCCTCGCGGGCGGCCATGATCGATCCCGCGACGTCGCCGTCGGAGATGAACTTGATCCGGGCGCCGGTCTCCCGGATCTCCTTGACGACGCCGTCGTGCCGAGGCCGGTCCAGGATGACGACGGTGACGTCCTCGGGGGCGGAGTTCTTGGCCTTCGCCACGCGCCGGATGTTCACCGACACGGGGGCGTTGATGTCGACGAAGTCGGCGGCCTCGGGGCCGGTGACCAGCTTGTCCATGTAGAACACCGCGGACGGGTCGAACATCGCGCCGCGGTCCGCGGCCGCCAGGACGGCGATCGCGTTGGGCATGCCCTTGGCGTTGAGCGTGGTGCCGTCGATCGGGTCGACGGCGATGTCGACCTCCGCTCCGGTGCCGTCGCCGACGCGCTCGCCGTTGAACAGCATGGGGGCTTCGTCCTTCTCGCCCTCGCCGATGACGACGACGCCGTTCATCGACACGGTGGAGACGAGCGTGCGCATGGCCTTCACGGCGGCACCGTCGGCGCCGATCTTGTCGCCGCGGCCGACCCAGCGCCCGGCGGCCATGGCGGCGGCCTCGGTGACCCGCACCAGCTCCAGGGCCAGGTTGCGGTCGGGGGCCTCCGGGGAGACCTCGAGCTGGGACGGCAGATGATGCTCGGACATCGGAGCGCACCTTTCTGTACGACGACGACCGGAAAAGAGGGTGCTGTGACTCTATCGGTAGGTCGATAAAATGAGCAGACCGGGTCACTTATGAGCAGACGCCCGCCGATCGGGCGCGCGAGGGCTCATGCCACCATTGAGTCCGTGGCAAGCAAGCGAGGCAAGCAGACCGTCCGGGACATGATCCTGTCGATGCTCGTGATCACCGCAGTGGCGGGCGTCGTCTACGTCTTCATCCCGCACGACGACAAGGCCGACCCGATCAAGGCGGTCGACTACCGCGTCGAGCTCGCCACGGCCCGCCGTGCCGCGCCGTACCCGGTCGCGGCCCCGGACGGCCTGTCGAAGGGGTGGAAGCCGACCTCCGTCTCGTACGAGGGGCAGAACGGCGCCGGATGGCACCTGGGCTTCCTCGACCCCGACCAGAGGTACGTCGCCGTGGAGCAGTCCACGGCCCCGGCGAAGAAGTACGTGCCCCAGGTCAGCCGTGACGCCGAGGACACCGGACGCACCCGTGAGGTGTCGGGCCGGGCCTGGGAGGTCTGGGAGGGGCCGAAGTACGACGCCCTTGTGCTGCACGCCGAGGGTGTGACCACGGTGGTGACGGGCTCCGCCCCGACGGACCGGCTCGCGGAGATGGCCGCCGCGCTGAAGACGGACCCGGCGGCCCCCGCCACCGCCTCGGAGACCCCCGCCACCGCTTCCTGACGGCAGGCGCCGCCGCCCCGTCCGGGAGAGGGTGGCCGCCGGAACCACGAGGGCCCCGCGACGCTCGGCGTCGCGGGGCCCTCGATGCTCCGGTGGGGTGAACGGGCCCGGCCGTGACCGGGATCCGCCCGCCCCTCGGCGCGGAGTCGGGCGGCGGGATCAGACGGTGGTGACGACCTCGTCGTACGACAGGCGCGGCAGGCGCGGGAACCAGGCGTCCTCGCCCGGCTTGCCGATGTTGACGGCCATGAGCAGCTTGTGGTCGCCGTCCAGGAACTCCTTCTCGATGCCCGCGGCGTCGAAGCCGGTCATCGGGCCGGCGGCCAGGCCGGCGGCGCGGACGCCGATGATGAAGTAGGCGGCCTGGAGCGCGGCGTTCAGCCCGGCGGACTGCTCGCGGACCGGGCGCTCGGAGAAGAACGCGTCCTTGGCCTGCGGGAAGTGCGGCATGAGGGCCGGCAGTTCCTCGTGGAACTCGTGGTCCGCGACGAGGAGCGCGACCAGCGGGGCGGTGGAGGTCTTCGGGCGGTTGCCCTCGGCCATGTGCGCGACCAGACGCTCGCGGGCCTCGGCCGAACGGACCAGCACGACGCGCAGCGGCGACTGGTTGAAGGCGGTGGGGCCGTACTTGACCAGGTCGTAGATCGCCTGGACCTGCTCGTCGGTCACCGGCTCGTCGGTGAACGTGTTGGCAGTGCGGGCCTCGCGGAAGAGGAGGTCCTGGGCGGCGGGGTCAAGAACGAGGGACATCGGGGGCGTTACCTTCCGGACGGATGCGTCGAGCGATGTGATCACCGTAACCGGGGAATAGATTAAGGTTCAACTAAATCCGTCCCGAAGTGATCCACTGCACAGAGGCGACTGCGATGTCCTGCGATGTCCTGGGGCAGACGGCGGTGTCCCGGTGCGCCCGCGGGACCCGTGCGGTGGACCGCGGGCTCCGCGCATCCCGGGGGTCCCCCACGACGCCCGGGGGTGTCCCCGCGGCCCGGAGGTGCTCAGCGGCGCGGCGGTGTCCCGCGACGCCCGAGGGCCTCCCGGCGCCCGGCCTGCGCCCGGCCGTCTCCCGCGGTGTCCTGCTCGGGGCCGGTCCGAGGCCGTGCCCGCGGGCCGGCCCCGGAGGGCCGTGGCTCAGTCCCCGTCCCGCTCCTGGTTGTCGTCCCCGTCCCCGCGCCCGTCGGCGGAGGGCTCCTCGGGGCGGGCCAGCGCCGCGTCCAGCCGGGCGCGCGCGCCCTCCAGCCAGTGCCGGCACACCTTCGCCAGCTCCTCGCCGCGCTCCCACAGGGCCAGCGACTCCTCCAGCGTCGTGCCGCCCGCCTCCAGGCGGCGTACGACCTCGATCAGCTCGTCCCGGGCCTGCTCGTACCCGGGCGTGCCCGTCGCGGCAGCCGTCGTCGTCCCGTCGTCCGTCATGCCGACCACCCTATGCGCGGGCTCCGACAAACCCGGCCGCTGCTCCGCACCCCGCGCAGGCGGACCCGTACCGCACTCCGCGCCGCCGACCCGGGGGCTCACTCCGCGACGCGTACGGTGAACTCGCCCTCGGAGACCCGCGCCCGCAGCTCCGCGCCCGGCGCCCCGGCGTCCGCGGGGGAGCGGACCACATGGCCGTCCGGCCGCTGCAGCACCGCGTACCCCCGCTCCAGGGTCGCCGCAGGGGACAGCGCCACCACCCGGGCCCTGGTGTGCGCGAGCTCCGAGTCGGCGCGGTCCAGCAGGTGCCCGAGCACCCGGCGGCTCCGCCCGGTCAGTGCGTCGATCTCCGCCTCCCGCTCGTCCACCATCCGCTGCGGCCGCTCCATCGAGGACCTGCCGAGCGCGTGCGTCAGCCCTCGCTCCTCCCGGTCGATCAGCCCGCGCACCGTCCGCAGGGCCCGGTCCCGGAACTGCTGGACACGGTCGAGCTCCTCGCCCACGTCCGGCACGACCTTCTTCGCCGCGTCCGTCGGGGTGGACGCCCGCAGGTCCGCCACCAGGTCCAGCAGCGGCGAGTCCGGCTCGTGGCCGATCGCGGAGACCACCGGTGTGCGGCACGCGGCGACCGCACGGATCAGCTCCTCGTCCGAGAACGGCAGCAGGTCCTCGACGCTGCCGCCGCCGCGGGCGACGACGATCACGTCGACCTCCGGCATCCCGTCCAGCTCGCGCACCGCCCCGACCACCTGGTTCACCGCGTGCACCCCCTGCACCGCGGTGTTGCGCACCTCGAAGCGCACCGCGGGCCAGCGCCGTCTGGCGTTCTCCAGCACATCGCGCTCCGCCGCCGAGGCCCGCCCGGAGACCAGGCCGATCAGCTGCGGCAGGAAGGGCAGCGGCTTCTTGCGGTCCAGGGCGAAGAGGCCCTCGGCCGCCAGCGACTTCTTCAGCTGCTCCAGCCGCACCAGCAGCTCGCCGATGCCCACCGGCCGTATCTCCGTGGCCCGCAGGGACAACTGCCCGCGCGGGGCGTACCACTCGGGCTTGGCGAGCACGACCACCCGCGCGCCCTCCGTCACCACGTCCGCGATCCGGTCGAAGACCTGCCGGAAGCAGGTCACGCTCACCGAGATGTCGTGGGACGGGTCGCGCAGCGTCAGGAACACCACGCCGGCACCCGGCCGACGGGACAGCTGGGTGATCTGTCCCTCCACCCAGACCGCGCCGAGCCGGTCGATCCAGCCGCCGATCAGCCGTGACACGTCGCCGACGGGCAGCGGGGCTTCCGGGGACGTAGTGAGAGCCATACGGGCGAGCGTATCGGCCGGGGCGGACAATCAGGCGGCCCGCCGCCCCCACTGCACCGCGAGCAGCACGAGCCCGACGCCCAGCCAGCACAGCCCCACCAGCTGGGCACTCGTCGTCGCCTCCAGGATCACCGCGACCAGCACGGCCGCGCCCACCACCGGCATCAGCACATGGCGCCACCAGCTGGGCGGACCCTCCATCCGGCGTACGGCGAACCAGCCCACCACCGACGCGTGCAGCAGCACGAAGGCGGTGAGCGCGCCGACGTCGACCACCGACACCAGATGGTCGAGCCCGTCGTCCCGCCGGGCCGCCCACACCGCCGCGACCAGCGTCACCACCGCGGCGCCCATGATCGCCACACGCGGCACCCCGGACCTGGCGTCGACCCGGGACAGGAACGAGGGGAGCCTGCGCTCCCGGGCCATCGCGAACACCAGCCGCCCGGCCGCCGCCTGACCGGCCAGCGCCGCGAAGGCCGCGCCGATCGCCTTGCTCACGGCCACCAGGTCGTGCAGCCAGGTCCCGACCGAGGCGTCCACCGTGTCGTAGAACGCGGACCCCTGCTGCACCGGGTCCGCCGCGAGCTCCGCCGAACTCACCGGCTCCAGCAGCGCCGCCAGGTACGACTGGGCGACGAACAGCGCCCCGGCGAGCACCAGGCAGAACAGCACCGCCCGCGCCACCTTCGCCGAGCCCCCCGTCACCTCCTCCGCGAACGAGGCGATCGCGTCGAAGCCCAGGTACGACAGCACCGCCACCGACACCGCCCCCAGCACCGCGGTCATAGAGAACCCGGTGTCCCCGGTGAGCGGCGTCAGCCAGCCGCGCTGCGCCCCGTCCCTGGCCAGCACCACCACGGCCGACACCACGAACACCAGCAGCACCACGATCTCCATGGCGAGCACCGCGAAGCCCACCCTGGCCGCCGCCCGGACGCCCCACAGGTTGAGCAGCGTCGTCACGACGACCGCGATCGCCGTCCACACCCAGCGGGACACCTCGGGGACCAGCGCGTTCATCGCGATCCCCGAGAACAGGTAGGCGACCGCGGGGATGAGCAGGTAGTCCAGCATCGCCATCCAGCCCGCGATGAAACCCGGCCCCTCGCCGAGCCCCTTGCGGGCGTACGCGAAGACCGACCCGGCCAGCGGGGCGACATGGACCATCTGGGCGTAGCTGAACGCGGTGAAGCCCATCACCACCGTCGCCACCAGGTACACCAGCGCCACGGCCCCGTCGGACTTGGCGTCCAGCGTGCCGAACACCCCGACCGGGGCCATGGGGGCGATGAACAGGAGCCCGTAGACCACCAGGTCCCGGAACCCGAGTGTGCGCCGAAGCTTTCCCTCGACCGCGCTGCCGCTGCTGACCGCCATGGAGCCTCCGTCGCTGGATCTGCGTACGCCACAGTCTCCCGACCCCGCCGATCCGGCGCCTGTTCGGTACGGCCTTACGATGGGACGCATGACTGCAACGCCCAGCCCGTCACCCGCCACCGCCGCGAGCGGAGACGCTTCGCGCAGCAGTGGCGACCGCCGTGTCCTGCTCGCCGCTCCCCGCGGATACTGCGCGGGCGTGGACCGCGCCGTGATCGCCGTCGAGAAGGCCCTGGAGCAGTATGGTGCCCCGGTCTACGTCCGCCACGAGATCGTGCACAACAAGTACGTCGTGCAGACCCTCGAGAAGAAGGGCGCGATCTTCGTCGACGTGACCGCGGAGGTGCCCGAGGGCTCCATCGTGATGTTCTCCGCGCACGGGGTCGCCCCGACGGTCCACGCGGAGGCCGCCGAGCGCAAGCTCGCCACGATCGACGCGACCTGCCCGCTGGTCACCAAGGTCCACAAGGAAGCCGTCCGGTACGCCAAGGAGGACTACGACATCCTCCTGATCGGCCACGAGGGCCATGAGGAGGTCATCGGCACCAGCGGTGAGGCCCCCGACCACATCACCCTGGTCGACGGCCCCGACGACGTCGCGAACGTCCAGGTCCGCGACGAGTCCAAGGTCGTCTGGCTCTCCCAGACCACCCTCTCCGTCGACGAGACGATGGAGACCGTCGGGGCGCTCAAGAACAAGTTCCCGAACCTCCTCTCGCCGCCCAGCGACGACATCTGCTACGCCACGCAGAACCGCCAGGTCGCGGTGAAGAAGCTGGCCGAGGACGCCGAACTGGTCATCGTCGTCGGCTCGAAGAACTCCTCCAACTCGATCCGCATGGTCGAGGTCGCCCTCGACGCCGGCGCGCCCGCCGCCCACCTGGTGGACTTCGCCGCCGAGATCGACGAGGCCTGGCTGGAGGGCGTCACCACGGTCGGCCTCACCTCGGGTGCCTCGGTGCCCGACGTCCTGGTCGACGGGGTCCTGGAGTGGCTGGCCGAGCGGGGCTACGCGGACGTGGAGACCGTGAAGACCGCCGACGAGTCCATCACCTTCTCGCTGCCCAAGGAGCTCCGGCGCGACCTCCGTGCCGAGGCCGCCGCACTCGCCGCCGAGTGACCCGGGGCGCGCCCGCTCCCCGGACCGCTCCACCGGATCGCTCCGCCGGGGGAGTGATCCGCGCCACCTGCACGTACCGTGGATCACATGGAGATCTTCGGTGTGGACATCGGTGGTTCAGGGATCAAGGGCGCGCCCGTCGACCTGGACCGCGGAGAGCTGGCGCGGGAGCGCCACAAGGTACTGACACCCCACCCGGCCACGCCCGGGAGCGTGGCCGACGGTGTGGCCGAGGTCGTCGGCCACTTCGACTGGAAGGGCCCGGTCGGCATCACCTTCCCCGGCGTCGTCACCGGCGGCATCACCAGGACCGCGGCCAACGTCGACAAGGGCTGGGTCGACACGGACGCCCGCACGCTGCTGAGCGAGCGCATCGGACAGCCCGTCACGATCCTCAACGACGCCGACGCCGCGGGGGTCGCCGAGATGACCTTCGGCGCGGGCCGTGACCGCAAGGGCACGGTGATCGTGCTGACCCTCGGCACGGGCATCGGCAGCGCGGTCTTCACCGACGGTCAGCTGGTCCCCAACACGGAGCTCGGCCACCTGGAGCTGCACGGCCACGACGCCGAGAAGCGCGCCTCCACGAAGGCCAAGGAGGACGAGGACCTCAGCTGGACCCACTGGGCCCACCGGGTGCAGAAGTACCTGGTCCACGTGGAGATGCTGTTCTCGCCCGAGCTGTTCATCATCGGCGGCGGGGTCAGCCGCAAGGCGGAGAAGTTCCTGCCGCACATCGAACACGTGCGCGCCGAGATGGTCCCGGCCCAGCTGCAGAACAACGCGGGCATCGTCGGAGCGGCCATGGCGGCCGCCGGCCGGTAGGTCCTACGCGCGGGGGCGGCGGTCGCCCCGGTCGGCCCTGGCCAGGTGCCGCTGCCGCTCCCGCATGAGCCGGATCTTCCGCACGGACGCGATGAGCCCCGCGACCAGAGTGCCCCCGTACAGCCAGCCGGCGTGCACGGCGAGCGCGGTCACCACGGCCATCGCCTGCCCGCCGAAGCCCCCGGTGCCCCCGGCCACGGGAATCACCCCGATCGCGAACGCGATGGGCACGATGATCGGGGCGGTCACCAGGTCGGCGGGCCGCACCCAGAGCGCGGTCAGGGCGCTGACGGGCAGGAACAGCACCCCGTACACGACCTCCGAACCGCCGAGGAGCAGCCGGTCCAGGCAGGCCAGCAGGAACATGGCCAGAGCCGCGAAGAGCCCGGCGCCGACGCCCGTCAGCCGGGGGTCGGGGAATCTGCGCAGCGCCATGACCACGGGCGGGACACCGCCGGGCCGGGGACCCCGGCCCTGTCCACGGCCCGCCGGCGGTGCCGGAGCGACCTTCACCGTGCCGGACGGGGCCTCGCCGGGACCGCCGGACCGGGCGGGCCGACCCTGCGGGGGCTGCCTGCGCTGCGGGGTACGTGTCCTCTGCTGCTCCACCCCGACAACCTAGGTCGACGGACCCACTCTTTCGGGGGTTGGACACGCGCTTTGGCCTACCTTGGCGTTGCGTTCGATCCCACACGGCCGAAACCGCACCGTTCGGCCCACGGCCGGCCCCGGTCCCCGCACCCGTGACGGGCCGCCCGGCCCCGCCCGTAAACTGGAGAATCGGCCCACCCACGGGCCCGCCCGCGCAGCCCCTCTCCTCACTCCAGGAAGTCGCCAAAGTGTCGCTCACGATCGGAATCGTCGGCCTGCCGAATGTCGGCAAGTCGACCCTGTTCAACGCCCTGACCAAGAACGACGTGCTGGCGGCCAACTACCCGTTCGCCACCATCGAGCCGAACGTCGGCGTCGTGGGCGTCCCCGACCCCCGCCTGGACACGCTCGCCGGGATCTTCAGCTCGCAGAAGCTGCTCCCCGCCACCGTCGACTTCGTCGACATCGCGGGCATCGTGCGCGGCGCCAGCGAGGGCGAGGGACTGGGCAACAAGTTCCTCGCGAACATCCGCGAGTCCGACGCGATCTGCCAGGTCATCCGCGCCTTCAAGGACGAGAACGTCGTCCACGTCGACGGCAAGGTCTCGCCCAAGGACGACATCGAGACGATCAACACCGAGCTGATCCTGGCCGACCTCCAGTCCGTCGAGAAGGCCGTCCCGCGCCTGACGAAGGAGTCCCGCCTCCAGAAGGACAAGGTCGCCGTCCTGGCCGCGGTCGAGGAGGCCCAGAAGATCCTGGAGGCGGGCGACACCCTCTTCTCGCAGGGCATCACGGCCGGCACCGAGAAGGGCCGCCTCCTCCACGAGCTGCACCTGCTCACGACGAAGCCCTTCCTCTACGTCTTCAACGTCGACGAGGACGAGCTCGTCGACGAGGACTTCAAGAACGAGCAGCGCGCCCTGGTCGCCCCGGCCGAGGCGATCTTCCTCAACGCCAAGATCGAGTCCGAGCTCATCGAGCTCGACGACGACGAGGCCCTGGAGCTCCTCCAGTCGATGGGCCAGGAAGAGCCCGGCCTGGCCACCCTCGGCCGCGTCGGCTTCGACACCCTGGGCCTCCAGACCTACCTCACGGCAGGTCCGAAGGAAGCCCGCGCCTGGACGATCAAGAAGGGCGCCACGGCCCCGGAGGCGGCCGGTGTGATCCACACCGACTTCCAGAAGGGCTTCATCAAGGCCGAGATCGTCTCCTTCGACGACCTCGTCGAGACGGGCTCCGTCGCCGAGGCCCGCGCCAAGGGCAAGGCGCGCATGGAGGGCAAGGACTACGTGATGCAGGACGGCGATGTGGTGGAGTTCCGCTTCAACGTGTAGCGGCTGACACATCGCCACGTCACTGATCTCGAAAACGTGCAGGTCAGAGGGGGTCCGACTCTTCGGGGTCGGGCCCTTTGCGTTTTCCCGTGCGGGGATGGTGCTGGGATGGCTGACCCCTCATCACCTGCCGTCATCCCTGGTCATCCGTACCGTGCTGGGTTTGCACCGGGACGCGGATGCGCCTCCGGTGCCAGGTCCCACTCTGATGGGGCTTCCCGAGACTACGAGCCGATCGTCGCGGGGGCGCAGCCTGCCGTGCCCGGGTTCGTTCTTGCCGGCTTCCCATGTCTTGCGGAGTGGCCGCTCCTGCGACATGGCGTCGATTCGCTCGCCGAGTACCGGGTCAGGGAGTTCGTACAGGGGCTCGTCCAGGGTTGCTCGCCGATCGGAAAGCTGATCAACCAGTCCAGGTCGTGCTCCCGGCTCTGATCGAGGCATCCGCGACGTGCTCCAGCATTTTGATGCCATTTCTTACTCTCAATTGATATCGTTGTTGGAGCGTCGAGCTGTGAAGGGGACAAGTGATGGCCAGGACCGTGATCGATCTGGACGAGGAGATCGTCGAGCAGGCGATGCGTGTGTACGGGGCGAGGACGAAGGCCGCCGCAGTGCGGGCGGCCATGGAGGAGGGGGTGAGGCTGCGGCTGCGCCGGGAGCTGTTCGATGCCATTGACGAGGGTGAGTTTGATGACGTGTTTGCGGAGATCCGGTCGCAGACGGGGCCGCGGAACCCGGACGGCTCGCTCAAGCGCGAAGACGGGGCTTCGGCGGCGTGAAAGGGCGCTACCTCATCGACAAGTCCGCGCTGGCCCGCCGGGGCAGACCGGCAGTGCGGGCGCGGCTGGATGTACTGGACCGCGATGGACTCCTGGCAGTGTGCGCCCCGACCGAGTATGAGGTTCTGTACTCGGCGCGTGGAAAGCCCGAGGCACTGCGCCTGCGTACCCTGCTCCGTGGTTTCGACTACGTGCCCTGCAACGACGAGGAGTTCGAGCAGGCGCTCGCGATCCAGGCGCTGGCGCTGAACGCCGGCTTTCACCGGGCGCTCTCGCTGGCCGACGTCCTCATCGCGGCAACCGCGGAACGGCATGGGGCCACGGTCCTCCACTACGACGGCGACTTCGACATGATCGCCTCGGTGAGCGGGGTGCAAGCCGAGTGGGTCGTGGAGCCCGGCACCGCTGATTGATCTCGCAGTCACACGCCGGCGTCCTGTCTGCGGGAAGCCGAACCTCCCGTGGTGTGCTTGTCGTTGCTCTTGCGGATGCTTTCTACGAAGCAGCAGTCGATCGGCAGGCGGGCACCTGAGCGGTCCCCGAGGTCAGACCTCCTTGATCTGTACTCGGTCGCCGCACAGTTTCGACCAGTCGTCGCGGTCCGAGGTCAGTACGAGGACGGGGGTCGGGGAGCGGAGCGCCATCGCGGCGACAAGGGCGTCGATGGCGTACGTGTGGCCGTGCAGGCCGCCGGCGTCGCTCAGCAGCTGCACCGCGGTGAGGCTGTCGGCCTGGGTGACGTCCTGGACCTGAAGGCGGGAGAGCAGCCAGCGCAGGCGGGCGGTATTCGTCTTCCCGTGGACGGCTTCCACCACCGTCAGGGCGGACACGAGGACGGGTACGCCCACGCGTCGAGCAGCCTCGATCCGGGTGATCATCAGGCGATCGTTACGCAGCAGCAGCGACAGTGCCTGGGAGTCGAGCACCAGGGACCTGGCCGAGGGCTCCTTCATGCGGCGCTGTCGTTCGACGCGTAGGGCGCCGGTGCGTCGCCGAACAGTTCGCTCTGCGCGGCCTGAACCTCGGCCTCGCTCAGCGACTCGTGCTCGGCTTCGTAGGCGGCCACGATCTCGGCGAGGCCGTCCATGGCGAGCTGATGCCGGACCGCCGCCGTCACGTACGCGGACACGCCGCGCTTTCCGGTACGGGTGCGCAGAGCGCCGAGGAGTTCGGCGGGCATCGACACGGAGATGTTCTCCGTGCCGCCAGGGCGGGGTGACGTCATGGGTGCAAGTCTAGTACTGAAACTATTACAACGTCTGGAGTGCTGCGCGGCCTGTGTCCGGGGCGGGCCTTGATACGCAGTCCTGGCGCTTCCGGACCTTCTTGTGCTGTGCGGTGAATCCCGTACGGGGGCGGTGCCGGGGCGCGCTCGCGCAACCGCAGGTCGGAGCGGTTCTGGTGGAGTTTGCGGGCAGGGTGTGGCCGTGTGGTCGCTGCAGGTGAGGAGCGGGACCGAACGTGCACGTCAGAGGCGGTCGGGACCGTCGAGTCCGATCGGGTGGTGGCCGTGTCATGCGCTCGCGGGTCTCCTTCGTTTCGGCTGCGCGTGCCGTGTGGGCCCACTCTTCCTCGGTCAGCAAGCTAATGTCGATGTTACTGACATCGATGTTAGTGTCATGCCAGGAGGTCGGTGAGCATGGTGGACTTCGTGGGCCGTCGCCCGGAGCTGGCGACGCTGGAGCGGGAGCTGCGGAAGGTGGCGGCAGGGGTCGGTGGGGAGCGGCCCGGTCGGTGCGTGATGCTGCGGGGGCGGCGCCGGGTGGGCAAGTCGCGGCTGGTGGAGCGGTTCGCGGAGCGTTCCGGGGCGCCGTTCTTGTTCTACGCGGCGACCGGCGCGTCCCCCCGGGACGACCTGGCGCGGCTGGCCCGGGACGCTCAGGCGTCGACGCTGCCGCTGGCGGGGCTGGTGGCCTCCGCGCGGCCGGAGAACTGGGACGCCGCGTTCGATGTGCTGGCCGCGGCACTGCCGGCCGACCGGGCGAGCGTGCTGGTCGTCGACGAGGTGCCGTACCTGATGGACGCCGACGGGGCCTTCGAGGGAATGCTGCAGCGGGCCTGGGACCGGGTGCTGGAGGCCAAGCCGGTGCTGCTCGTTCTCATCGGGTCCGATCTGTCGATGATGGAGGCACTGAACAGCTACGGGCGCCCCTTCCACCAGCGCGGCCGGGAGATGGTGCTCGGGCCGCTGAACCCCGCCGAGGTGGGGCGGATGCTCGGGCTGGATCCGGCCGACGCCTTCGACGCGGCGCTGGTCACCGGCGGGCTGCCGCTGATCTGTGCGGAGTGGCCGCGGGGGGCGGGGCTGTGGGACTTCCTCGGTGAGGCGCTGACCGATCCGGTCTCGGCCCTGCTGGTGTCGGCCGAACGTTCGCTGGCTGCCGAATTTCCCCCACAGGCCCAGGCTCGTACGGTGCTGGCGGCCATCGGCAGTGGGGAGCGGACCTTCACCAACATCGCCCGTGCGGCCGGCGGGATCGGAGCCACGCCGCTGCAGCGAGCGCTGGAGCTGCTCATGGACAAGCGGATCGTCGCCGGGGAGCTGCCCGTGTCGCTGCGTCCGTCGAAGGACCGCCGTTACCGGGTCACCGATCCCTACCTGCGGTTCTGGCTGCACCTGATCGGGCCGTCCATCCAGGAGATCGAGCGCGGGCGGGGTGATCTGACGTTGGCGCGGGTCCGGGAGAACTGGACCAGCTGGCGCGGACGAGCGGTCGAGCCGGTCGTCCGTGAGGCCCTGGCGCGGCTGCTGCCCGACGACCGGCTGCCCGCGGCCCCCGCGGTGGGCGGCTACTGGACCCGCACCAACGACGTCGAGATCGACCTCGTGGGGGCGGACCGCGCACCCGTCGCCAAGGAGCTGTTCTTCGTCGGCTCGATCAAGTGGCTGGAGCGGTCTCCCTTCGACCGGCACGACCTGGCGGCTCTCCACCGCCACCGTGCCGCCCTCACCGACGGACCCGTTCCCGTCGTGGCGGTCTCGCGCAGCGGTGTCGACTGCCCCGGGCTCGACGCGGCCTACGGCCCCGAGGACCTGCTGACCGCTTGGCCGCTCTGAGGGCCGAAGGGCGAGCGGGTACGGGAACCGGTGAACTCTTCCGCGATCCGGCCGCGGAGGTCGCGGAGAGGTTCACGGCCCCGGTCCGTGGTCCGCTCGGTCTGTACGTCGGCGGATCCGCCCGCACGCCGAGTTCGGCCCAGCCAGCCAGCCAGCCGTACGGTCCCGGCCCAGCCGGCCCCGTCCTCCGCCGATCCCCCGCACCGCGCCTCGCACCGCACCCCGCACCCCGCACCCCGTGCGACGTGGCCTCGGATGCCCGTGTCCGGGTGGCTGGAAAGGGCTGCCGTGCGGGTGTTGTCCCCCGTGCGAGCTACGCGCAGGTGTCCTCCGGGTGGTGACGATCTACCGCCGCCCGATCCCTAGGTTCGAAGCAGTCGCGGCGCACCGGCCGCGGACCCTTCGGAGGAGGATTCATGAGACTGGTGGGGCAGCTGGCTGCCGTCATGGCGATCGCGTTCGTCGGCGGTCAGGGCATCGCGGCCGTGGACGGGAACCCCTGGCTCACGCTGCTCGTCGGTCTCCTGACGGCCGCCGCCTCGATGGCGGTCTACCGCTGGGTGGTCGGACGGACGGAGCGCCGTCCGGTGACCGAGCTGGCCCGGGAGGGCGCCGGTCCCGCCCTCGGCCGGGGGACGCTCATCGGCGTCGCGCTGTTCGCGGCCGTCATGACGAACCTGTTCGCCTCCGGGTACTACGACGTCGAGGGCACGGGCTCGGTGACCGGCGCCGTCGGGTTCGTCGGCTTCATGGCCGCCGCCGCGGTGACCGAGGAGGTGATGTTCCGGGGGGGTCCTGTTCCGGATCATCGAGCAGCGCACCGGCACCTGGATCGCCCTGGTGCTGACCAGTGTCCTGTTCGGCGCGTCCCACCTGCTCAACCCGAACGCGAGCGTGCTGGGCGCCGCCGCCGTCGCGGTCGAGGCCGGCGGCATGCTGACCGGCGCCTACCTCGCCACCCGCTCCCTGTGGCTGCCCATCGGGCTGCACTTCGGCTGGAACTTCGCCGCGGCGGGTGTCTTCAGTACCGAGGTCTCGGGCAACGGCGCCTCGGAGGGGCTCCTGGACGCCACCACGTCGGGGCCGGTGCTCATCACCGGCGGCGAGTTCGGCCCCGAGGGCAGTGTGTATGCGGTGCTGTTCGGCGTGCTGGTGACCCTCGCGTTCCTGCGGCTGGCGCACCGCCGCGGCCTCCTGGTGCCCCGCCGGCGTGCGGGTCGCGCGGACGTGACTCCTGCAATCGCCCGGTGATCACTCCTCGTCGGGTCCCGGAGCGATGGCGGCGGGCCGGGCCCGCGGTCGGGTACCCCGCGCTCGGTCTGCTGCTGCTGACCGCGTCGTTCGTACCGGCGCTGCACACCCAGGGGACGGTGTTCGGCAGTGTGCCGGACCGCTCCTTCGACGCCCTGGCCGTCGTCGCGGTCGTCCTGGAGTCCCTTCCCCTGCTGGTCGCCCGCCGGTGGCCGGTGCTCTGCCTCGCCCTGGTGTCGGTCGGCTTCGCCGTCGACCAGCTCCGCGGCTACCACTCCTTCGCGGGCAGCGCGCTGCCGATCGCACTGCTGACCGTCGGATCCCGGCTGGAGAGCCGGCGGCGCACCACCGTGCTCCTCCTCTCCGCGGCGTACGCAGCGCTGTCGGTCGCGCTGTACCGGCTCGGTACGGGGGATCCGCTGATCGAGTTCGTGACGTTCTACCTGGCGCTGACCCTGGCCTGGGGCATCGGGGTGTGGCTGCGCGCCAACCGGTTCGCGGAGGCCGAGCGCCGCCGCCGCGTCGCCGAGGAGACCCTCGCCGCCGAACGCTCGCGCATCGCCCGGGAGCTCCACGACATGGTCACCCACCACGTCACGGCGATGGTCGTGCAGGCCGAGGCGGCCCGCTATCTGACCGCCGCGCCCGACCGCCTCGACCAGAGCCTCACCGCCGTCACCGACACCGGCCGGCGCGCCATCACCGACCTGCGGCACCTGCTCGACCTGCTCAACCCCGACCACGGCACCGGCGCCGCCACCGAGGCGAGGACGCCGCCCGTGGGCAGGCTGCTCACCCTCGTCGAGCAGACCCGCGGGGCGGGGCAGCCGGTGGAGTTCACCGAGGAGGGCACCCCCGCCGCCGCGACCGGCAGCGCCGACCTGGTGGCCTACCGGATCGTGCAGGAGGCCCTGACCAACGCACTCAAGCACGCGCACGGCAGCCCCACATCGGTCCGGGTGCGGCACGGCGGAAGGGAGATCGCGGTGGAGGTCGTCACGGACGGTCCGGGCACGTCGGGCGCCTCCCCCGGAGGGAGCGGACGCGGCCTGGCCGGGCTCCGCGAACGGGTCGACGTCCTCGGCGGCGCGTTCAGCGCGTCCCCGCGGCCGGGCGGCGGCTTCGCCGTGACCGCCCGGATACCCGACGGGAGCGCGGTATGACCGAGCCCGTGCGCGTCCTGGTCTGCGACGACCAACTGCTGGTCCGCACCGGCCTGGTGACGATCATCGACGCCCAGCCCGACCTGGAGGTGGCGGGCGAGTGCGGTGACGGGCAGGCCGCGGTCGAGCTCGTCGAACGGCTGCGTCCGGACGTCGTGGTGATGGACGTGCGCATGCCGGTGCTGGACGGCATCGAGGCCACCCGCCGGATCGCCGGCGCCGGGGTGCGGAATCCGGTCAAGGTGCTCGTCGTCACGACGTTCAACCTGGACGAGTACGTCTACGAGGCGCTGCGCGCGGGGGCCAGCGGATTCCTGCTCAAGGACGCCCCGCCCTCCCACCTGCTGCTCGGGATCCGCACCGTGGCCACCGGCGCGGCCCTGCTGGACCCCGAGGTGACCCGGCAGCTCGTGGGCCGCTACGCCGCCCGGATCCGGCCCGCCGACGGCACCCCGCCCGACACCCCGCTGACCCCCCGCGAACTGGAGGTCCTCCGCCTCATCGAGGACGGCCTCTCCAACAAGGAGATCGCCGCGGCCCTCGTGCTGAGCCAGGAGACCGTCAAGACCTTCGTGTCCCGCATCCTCGCCAAACTCGGCCTCCGCGACCGGGTCCAGGCGGTCGTCCACGCCTACCGCCACGGCCTGGTGACCTGACGGAAGGACCGCCCGCCACGGCCTGGCGACCTGACGGAAGGGCTGCCGCGGCGTCCGGACCAGGTGCGGGCCGCCCCAGCGGCGACGGGCGGCGGCACGCGCGCGGCCCCGCTCGTCAGGACCGTCCGGACGGGGCCTGGAGGGCCCGGAACGCGTCGAAGAACACCGGGTGCCGGGCCATGCCGGCGTCCGCCGACGGCCGGGCCACGAGGTTGGTGTGCAGGCTGTTCATCAGCCACGGCGTCTTGTCCGGCCCGATGTCGCGGACCATGGGGGGCTGCTGGACCGAGCCGTACGCCGCCACCGCCAGCCGGCCGGTGGCGCGGAACCGCCCCACCTGCTCGGTCAGGAAGTCCTGCCGCCCGGTGAACCACGGGCTGCTCATCAGCAGGTCGCGCCACTGCCGCTGCGGCACGGGAGCCGCGGCGGCGTCCCGAGCCGCCTGCCACACCGTGGTGCCGGCGGGCACCCCGTAGCGGTCCGCCCAGACGGCGGGCACCCGGTCGCGCCAGTGCGCGCCCCACCAGTGCACCAGGGAGAACTCCGTCGCCAGGAAGCGCTGTTCGGGACGGATCCGGGGCAGTACGTAGTCCGTGAACGCCGTGGCACCGTCGACCGACTTCACGTGCGGGTGGATGTCCACGCCGTCCAGCTCGGGAGTGGCCCTGACATGGGCCAGCCAGGCGTCGACGGCGGGGGTGCGCCGGGCCGGGTCGTCGAGGCGGTTGAGCGCCCCCATGTACAGCCGTGTGCGGCAGCCGGACCCGCAGCGCCTCCCGCGCTCGGCGATCACCTGGTCGGCCACGGCCCGGTAGAACGGGTTCAGGAGCGCGGAACGGTCCTCCGGCCGCGTCTCCAGGAACGGCTCGTTGCCGATGACCAGGATGTCGATCTTTCCCAGTACGGCGTCCAGGAGCCGCTTCAGCCGCCCGAGTTCGGCGTCCATGGCGCTCGTGCCCGGCCGGGGGAGCGGCCTGTCCCGGTACGGGAACTTCAGCAACAGCACCGTGCCGTAGCCGGACCCCGCGAACGACAGGAGCGTCCTGACGGCGGCCTGCCGCGGTGCTTCCACGGCGTCCAGCTCCGGCATCGGGACGAAGCCGCGCACCCACCGGGTGCCCAGGTCGTCCAGCACCGCGGCGGTGGTGCCGCGCGGCTCCTCGTTGAAGTTCGCGCCGAGCGCGCCCTCGGGCGCCGGGGGCCCGGAATCCGGCCCGCTCCTCTCGTCCGGCCCCCCGGCGCCACCGCCGCCTCCCGGGTCCGCGGACCCGTCCGGGCCGCACCCCGCGGCCAGCAGCGCGGCGCCCCCGGCGAGCCCGAGGACCCGCCGGCGGCCGGGGCCGCGGGGGCGCCCGTGCCCGGCATCCTGCTCACTGCGATCCGTCACCGTACGTCCGTCCCGAGGGGAATCGGCGTGCCCGCGCGTTCCCGGTCGTGCCTGGCCCGGACCCGGTGCCCCGGACCCGGTGTGCCGTCCGAGCGAACCACACGACCGGGCCCCGGTGCGTCCTCCGGGTGAACCCCACGACCGGGGCGGGGCCCGCTGCCTCCTCCGGGCGAATCCCACGACCGGGGCGGCCCGGTGCCTCCTCCGGGCGAACCACCCGGTCCGGGGCCTCAGTGCGCCGGCTTCGCCGGGACCAGCTCGGTCATGGCGTCGGTACCGGCCAGCACCCCCCGTGACTCGGCCTCCGCCCAGCTGAAGATGCCCGTCGACATGGTGCTGCGCTCCTGGGCGGCGCGGAGCGCGTAGACCTCGGCCCGCGCGGTGTGCACCTCGCTGTCGCCGGGGGCCGCGTCCCCGGCGAACTGGGCGAGATGGCAGGCCAGGCGGTGGGAGCCGGCGTGGGCCAGTTCCCGTGCGCGTGCGGCGAGCGTCCGGGCGCCGCCGCTCAGCGCGGCGAGCTCGGTGGCCAGCGCGCGGTCGGTGGCGGGCTTGAGGTGCGCGGGATTGCCGTCGTACCACCCGGCGAACTGGCGCCAGACGTTGCGGACGATGAACTCCGGCTCGTCGTAGAGGGGTTGCAGGTAGTGCAGCCCGGCCAGGTCGTCCGGCACCCGCACGCTGTGCAGGGTCCGGTCCAGCGTCGCCCCCTCGTTCAGACAGGCCGTCGTCTGCTCGACCAGGCTCTCCAGGTAGCGGGCGGTGTTCTCCAGGGCCTCGCGCACGCGGTCGGCTCCGACGACCGGAAGGCCGTGGCTGCCCAGCATCAGCTCCGCACCGAGCGAGGCCATCCACCGCAGCGCGGCGGCCCACTCGACGGGGTAGCGCTGCACCTTCTGCGGGTTCCCGGCGTTCGGCGCCACCCCCAGGAAGAGGTCGCCGGGGAAGAGGATCCGCTGCTCCGGCAGCCAGCCGACCGCGTGGTCGTCGGTCTCGCCGCGGTGATGGGTCAGTTCGAGCCGCAGCCCTCCGGTCTCCACCACGTGGGTGGCGGCGAAGGTGACGTCCGGCCGGCGGAACTCTGCGGGCCAGACCAGGTCCGGGATGCGGAACTGGCGGCGGTTGACGGCCGTGTTGTAGCCCTGGGTGTCGGCGTACCGCCGGAAGCGGGCGAGCACGTTCTCGTGCGCGACCACCGCCGGGCGCTCCCGGCCCGCGGCGTCGGCGTCCGCGTCGAAGGGTGCGAGGCCGCCGACGTGGTCGACGTGGCCGTGCGAGTAGACGGCGTGGGTGACCGGCCGGGCGTCCCAGGCCGTGACCTGCCGGTGGAGCCGGTCGGCGAACAGCTTCGCGCCGGTGTCGAAGAGGACGAGGCCGTCCGCGTGCCGCAGGGCGAAGGCGTGGCTGAACCCGGGCACCATGAGCACCCCGTCGGCGACCTCCTCCGCGCCGGTCGTGGCGGGTTCGACCAGCGAGGCCGGTTCGCCGTCCCCGTCCCACGTACGGGCGGCCAGCTGGAGGATCGAGTGCGTCATGAGGATTCCTTCCGGTCGAGTGCGAGGCGGTCGAGCGGGGGTCCGGCAGCCGGGCCAGGGCCGGCCGGCGAGGCTGCCCGGACGGCCGTGCGGCGCACGGCGCGGCGTACGACCAGCAGGGTGAGGGCGGCCGTCGCCAGCAGCGTCGGCTTGGTGAAAAGGGCGCTGATCAGGGTGAGCCCGACGACCGAGTCCCGTGCGTAGAGCAGGACGAGCGGCACGAGGTGGCTCACCCACAGCACCGACCAGACGGCCGTCAGGAGGCGGTGGCGGCGGCGGGCCGCACGCGTACCGAGCGTCGACGCCGGCTCCACGCCGATGCGGCGGCACACCGTCTCGGTGACCGGGCGCCCGATCAGCAGGGAACCGGCGCACACCGCCAGACCGGCGGCGTTGACGACGAGTTCCGGGAAGTAGAACGCCCGGCCCTCGCCGAACGCGATGGCGCTCACGCTGTGGAACGCCACGATCGACGTCGATACCGTGACGACGACCAGCGGGTCACCGCGGTGCCGGCGGAGCGCGGCGATCACCAGCGCCACCAGCAGCGCCACGACCGCTCCCCACTCGGGGCCCCGGCGGGACTCGACGACCAGGAAGGCCAGCGGCGCCGCCAGTCCGTCGATCACGTGCCGTGCCACGTCGGCCGCGCGGCGCGGTGGTCCCGGTGCCGGGGTCCGTGTGCCGTCGTCGGGTTCGGCCATCGCGTTCTCCAGTCGTCGTCTCGGTCGGTCGGGCGGCGGCTCCGCGAGAGCGCACCGCTGTCCGCGGCCCGGCGTGCGCCGCCGGGCCGGGGCCGCCTCGTGATGCCGATGAGTGATTTGCTGCTCAATAATGGTTGACACATCAGAGCTGATAAATCAATCATCTTTGGAGAAGCCGGCTCGATCGGACGGACGCGCGTCCGTCCGCCACCGGGCCGGCCCACCCGACGAGAGGAGCCAGCGGATGACGACCACCGTCACGCTGACCGGCACCGGCGTCCCGTTCCCGAGCGCGGAGCGCGCGGGGCCGGGGGTGCTGGTGAGCCACGACGACGTCCACCTCCAGATCGACGCCGGCCGGTCCACGCTGATGCGGCTGACCGCGGCGGGGATCAGCCCGCACCAGCTCTCAGCCCTGCTGCTGACGCACCTGCACAGCGACCACGTCAGCGACGTCGCCGACCTGGCGCACACCCGCTGGGTCCAGGACCACCTGCACGGCACGGGGCCGCTGCCGGTGGTGGCGGCCGACGGGCACGCGCCGGACTTCCTGCGGCGCGCGCTGACGGCGAACGCCTACGACGTGGAGGTGCGGATGCAGCACGTGCAGAAGGCCCCGCCCGAGGTGGACGGGCACTGGTTCGCCCTCCCCGACACTCCGGCGGAGGTCTGGCGCAGCCCCTGCGGCAGGGTCGGCGTCCAGGCCGTACGGGTGCGCCACGAGCCGGTCGAACAGGCCGTCGGCTACCGGATCACCACCCCGGACGGAGTGGTCGTCGTCTCCGGCGACACCCGGGTCTGCGAGGAGGTCGCGGCGCTCTCGGCGGGGGCCGACGTGGTCGTCCACGAGGCGTGCCGGAGCTCGGCGCTCGCGGAGTTCGTCGAGGGCACGCCGTTCGAGACGATCTTCAGCTACCACGCCGACACGGTGGAGCTGGGCGCGATGGCCGAACGCGTCGGCGTACCGCACCTGGTCCTCACCCACCTCATCCCCGAGCCCACGTCCCCGGACCAGGTGGCCGCCTACGAGGCCGACGTCCGCCGGGGCGGGTTCCGGGGCCGGCTGTCGGTCGGCCACGACCTGCTGACGGTCACCCTCCCGGCGGGGGCCGCCCCCGCGGACGGCGGGACCGGCCCGTCCGGGGCTTCCGGCCGAGTGACCGCGCCGGACGGAGGCCGACGGTGATCGAGATCGACGCACCCACCACGGCCGCCCCGGCCGACGTCCACCAGGGGCTCCACGGCGAACGCGGCGCGCTGCGCGGCGAACACCCGGACCGGGCCCGCAATCCGGTGATCAAGGCGGTGGGACTCGGCCGGCTGGAGTTCGTGAAGCCCGACCTGGACCGCGCCGAACGGTTCGCCCGCGACTTCGGTTTCGTCGTCCACGACCGCACCCCGGACCTGCTGACCCTGCGCGGCACCTTCGCGGCCGAGCCGTGCCTGGTCGTCCGCCGCGGACGCACCGCCCGCTTCGCCGGCCCGGTCTTCCTCGCCGAGTCCGTCGCCGACGTGCACCGGCTGGCCCGCTGGGCCGGGGCCAACGTCCTCCCGCTGGACGGCGGCCACGCCGTCCGGCTGACCGATCCCAGCGGCATCCCCGTGCGCGTCGCCGCAGGGCTGGACCGGCCCGCGGCGCTGGCCGAACGCGCCCCGCTGGAGCTGAACTCCGGCACCGCCCCGACCCGCGTCAACGCCGTCCAGCGGCCCCCGCGCGCCCCGGCCCCCGTGCAGCGGCTCGGGCACGTCGTGCTGGAGACGACGAAGTTCCGGCGCGCCCTGTCCTGGTACCAGGAGGCCCTCGGGCTGATCGTGAGCGACTTCCTGTACCTCGACGCCCTCCGGGACCGCGGGCCGACCATGGCCTTCCTGCGCTGCGACCTCGGCCCGGTGCCCGCCGACCACCACACCCTGGCCATGCACCTGGGCCCCCGGGTCGGCTATGTGCACTCGGCCTACCAGGTCACCGACCTCGACGCGGTCGCGGCGGGCGGGCAGTACCTCGCCGACCGGGGCTACCGGCGGGTCTGGGGCGTCGGCCGGCACGTCCAGGGCAGCCAGATCTTCGACTACTGGCGCGACCCCGACCGGATGATGGTCGAGCACTACGCCGACGGCGACGTCTTCGACGCGTCCGTCGAGCCCGGCTGGACCCCCATGAGCGCGAGCGGCCTGGCCCAGTGGGGCCCGCCCGTCTCCCGCGACTTCCTCGGCGGCACCCCCGGTCCCGGCATGGTCGCCACCCTGCTCGGAGCCCTGGGCGACGGCACCAATGAGATCGACCGGGACACCCTGAAGGCACTGGCGAAAGCGATGGCGGCATGAGCACGAACGTGGCACGTACCGAGGACGGCTGGTGGGTCGAGCACGACGGCCGGCTGACCCGGATCAGCACCGGGGCGACCACCACCCGGGAGCTGCTGGCGGACCGGCGCGCCGTGGAGGAGGCGGCCGGGTCCCCGGACCCCGCCGGACCCCGCGTGGCGGACACCGCCCTGCTGTCCCCGGTCACCGTGCCGGCCCGGGTGGTCGCCCAGATGGTCAACTACCGGAGTCACGCCCGCGATTCGGGCTTCGACCCGGACACGGTCCCGCCCGCCTTCTTCCGCAAGGCGTCCGGCTCGGTCTGCGGCCCCACCGACGACGTCCGCTGCCCCGCGCACGTCGGGTTCCTCGACCACGAGGTCGAGCTCGGCCTGGTCGTCGGACGCCGGATCGAGGTCGGCACCGTGGTGACCGAGGACGACCTGGCCGACACCGTCGCCGGCCTCGTCCTCACCGACGACGTCAGCGCCCGGGACATCCAGCTGACCCGGACGCAGTTCTACGAGGCGAAGTCCTACCCGACCTTCACCCCCGTCGGCCCGTACCTCACCCTGGTCGACGCCGGTGAACTCGCCGCCCTGGAACGGCTGCGGCTGACCCTGAGCGTCAACGGGGAGATCCGCCAGGACAGCACCGTGGCCGACATGATCGTCAAGCCCGCCCGCGCGCTCACCCTGCTCGCCCGCTTCCAGGCCCTGGACCCCGGGGACCTGGTGCTCACCGGCACCCCGGGCGGCACCGCGCTGAAGGCCCCCGGACCCGTGCTGGAGAAGATCGGCGCCCTGCTGCCGCCGGCGGTCAAGTGGCGGGCGTTCTTCAAACGGCAGGCGGACAACCCGCACTACCTCACCGACGGCGACGTGATCGCCGCGACCATCACCGACCCCTTCGGAGGCATCGACCTCGGCCGGCAGACCAACGTCGTCCGCGGACCGGCGCGGAGCGCGGCCCGGTGACCCGGGACGGACTGCCGCCGCTGACCGGACCCGCGGACCTGCACGCCATCGAGCGGGTCCCGCTCGCCGACCGCGACCTCGCGCTCACCACCTACGAGCTGCTCGTGCGCGCCGCCCGGCGGTGGCCCGGCGCACCGTGCGCGCTGTGGATCCCCGACCCGTCCGCTGTCGAGGAGCACACGGTGCTCTCCTTCGGCGCGACCCTCGACCGCGTGCACGCGGTCGCCCACGCCCTGCACGGCCTGGGCGTGCGGCGCGCGGACGCGGTCACGCTGATGGCACCCAACTGCGGCGACCTGCTCGTGGCCACCCTGGCGGCCGAGGCGGTCGGGATCGCGGCACCCGTCAACGCCGCGCTCGACCTGCGCCAGGTCGCGGACATCCTGCGGCTGACCGGCTCCCGGGTGCTGGTCGCGGCCGGACCCGAACTCGACGGGGAGCTGTGGGAGCGGCTCCTCGACGGCGCCGCGGACCTCGGCGTCGACACCCTCGTCGCCCTGTCCCCGGACAGCGGCGACCGCGGTACGGGGTCCGGCCCCGGGACACGGCCCGGGCTCCGCGTCCTGCGGCTCGACGACCTGGTGGACAGCGGCCCGGCCGCCCCCGCGGGGCTGCCCGCCCCGCCGCCGGAGCCCGGCGACCTGGCGGCGTTCTTCCACACCGGAGGCACCACCGGCACCCCGAAGGTGGTCGCCCAGACCCATCGCAACCAGGCCGTGATGGCGTGGAGCCTCGCCCTCGCCGGCGGCGCGGGCACCGGCGGGAGCATCGTGGCCGGCCTGCCGCTGTTCCACGTCAACGCGCTCCTGGTGACCGTGCTCGCGCCGATGGTCACCGGCGAACGGTCCATCTGGCCGGGCCCGCTGGGCTACCGCGACCCCCAGCTGTACGCGTCGTTCTGGCGGCTCGTCGAGCACTACCGGCCCCGTGCCATGTCGGCCGTGCCCACGGTCTACGCGTACCTCTCGGCCGTACCGGTCGACGCCGACATCAGCTCCCTGGAGCTCCCGGTCGTCGGCGCCGCACCCCTGCCCGACGGGGTGCGAAGGGCCTTCGCCGAGGCGACGGGACGCGAACTCCTGGAGGGCTACGGGCTCACCGAGGGCACCTGCGCCGCCTCCGCGACCCTGCCCGGCCATGTGCACCCCGGTGCGGCCGGACAGCGGCTGCCCTACCAGACGGTGGCCGCCGCCGTGGTCGACGAGGCACACGGCCGGGTGCGCGTGCTCCCCGAGGGGGAGACCGGTGAGCTGGTGATCAGCGGCCCGACCGTGTTCGCCGGGTACGTGCACCGGGACGGCGGCCGTCGCCGGGTGTCCCGGGACGGCGTCGTCGTCGACGGCCGGCTGCGCACCGGCGACCTGGGCTTCGTCCGCGAGGACCGGGTCCACCTGCGCGGCCGGCAGAAGGACCTCATCATCCGCGGCGGCCACAACATCGACCCCGCCGTCATCGAGGACGCCCTGCTCGGCCACCCCTCGGTGAGCGCGGCAGCGGCCGTCGGCCGTCCCGACCGCACGTCGGGCGAGGTCCCGGTGGCGTTCGTCGTGCTCACCGGACCGCCGGCCACCGCCGAGGAACTCACCGCCTGGGCGGGCCGGCACATCGGCGAACCCGCCGCCCGGCCCCGGACGGTCACCGTGCTCGACGCGATCCCGCTCACCGGGATCGGCAAACCGTACAAGCCCGCACTGCGCGCCATGGCCGCCGCCCGGCACTTCCGGGACGAGCTCGCCGCGCACGGGATCGACGGCGTCCGCCTCGACACCGCCCACGAGAACGGCCGGCTGACCGTGCGTCTGACCGGGACCGGAACCGGGACGGAGGCGGCGCGGGCCGTCCTGCGGGACCACGACGTCGACGTCCGCACCCGCACCGAGGAGGAGGACCGATGACCGCCGACGAAACCCCCGCGGGCACCGGCCCCTGGGACGTGGTCGTGATCGGCGCCGGCCCCACCGGCCTGGCGGCCGCGGCCCTGCTGGGCCTGCGCGGCCTGCGCGTCGCCGTCGTCGAACGCCACCGCGCCGTGTACCCGCTGCCCCGTGCCGTCCACCTCGACGACGAGGTCTACCGGATCCTCCACCAACTGGGCGTCGGCGAGGAGTTCGCCGCCCACAGCCGGCCCGCCGCGGGCCTGCGGCTCGTCGACGGCCGGCACCGCGAACTGGCCACCTTCACCCGCGAGCGGACCACGGCCGCCGGGCTTCCGCAGGCCAACATGTTCGACCAGCCCGACCTCGAACGGCTGCTCCGCGGCAACCTGGAGCGCTTCCCCCGGGTCGAACTCCTCGGCGGCCACGAACTGCTGCGCCTGGATACCACCGACCCCGCCTCGGTCACCGCCCGCGTACGCCGCCCGGACGGCACCGTGACCACCCTGCGCGCCCCCTACCTGATCGCCTGCGACGGCGCCAACAGCACGGTCCGCACCCAGCTCTCCGTCAGCAGCGAGGACTTCGGGTTCGAACAGCGCTGGATCGTCGCCGACGTGCGCTGCGCCCCCGGCCTCGACGCGTGGGACGGGGTGCACCAGGTGTGCGACACGCACCGGGCCGGCACGTACATGCGCATCGGCCCGGACCGCTACCGCTGGGAGTTCCGGCTGCTCGACGGCGAGAGCGCCGACGACTTCGCGGACGTCCCGGCGCTGCGCCGGCTGATCGAACCGTGGGTCCGCGCGGTCCCCGACGACGAACTGTCCGTCCTCAAGTGCGCGGAGTACACCTTCCGTGCCCGCGTCGCACACCGCTGGCGGGTCGGCCGGGTCTTCCTCGCGGGCGACGCCGCCCACGTCACCCCGCCCTTCATCGGCCAGGGCATGTGCGCGGGCCTGCGCGACGCGCACAACCTCGCCTGGAAGCTGGCCGAGGTGCTGCGGGGGCGCGCCGCACCCGGCCTCCTCGACTCCTACGAGGCCGAGCGCAGACCCCATGTGGCCACGATGGTCGGACGGGCCAGGGGCATGGGACGGCTGATGACCGGCGGCGGCCGGGCCGCCTCCCTGGCGCGCCGCCGGCTGGTGCCCGCGCTGGCCCGCTCCCGCACGGTGCGCCGGACCCTGCTCGACAGCCGCACCCCCGCCCTCGTGCCCGGACCCCGGATCGCGCGGCGCACCCCCCGCACCGTGCGCGGCGCGCTGCTCCCGCTGGTCCGGCTGACCGGGCCGGACGGCGAGCCGCTGCTGGTCGACCGGGTGCTGGGGGACCGCACGGTCGTCGTCGCCCTCCCGGGTGTGGACCTCGCGGCCGTCCCCGACGCCTCGCCGTCGGCCTGGCTGACCGTCGCCCCGGAGGGCGGCGAGGGCGAACGCCACCTCGCCCGGTGGCTGCGCGAGGCCGGCGTCGTATGGGTCAGGGTCGACCCCGACCGCGTCGTCAGCGCGGCCGGCCCCGGGGGAGTGCACCGATGAGCGCGGCGGCCGCGGCCGCCCGGCGCCGCCGCACCGGCGGCGCGCCGCACGCCGACGAGCGGAGACCCGATGGCGATGACTGAGCGGACCGCCGGCCCGGATACGATTCCGGACATGCCCCAGCACCCCGCCTCACGTGGAGAGAGACGCAAGCTGCGCACCCGCGCGGCCCTGATCGAGGCCGCTCAGGAGCTCTACGCCGACCGGGGCGACTTCGAGGTCAGCATCCAGCAGATCACGGAGGCGGCCGACGTCGGGTTCGGGTCGTTCTACAACCACTTCTCGTCCAAGACCGAGCTCCTCGACGCCGCCATCGCCGAGGCGCTGGAGGCCCACGCGGCCTGGCTGGAACGGATGCTGGCGGACGTCGACGACCCGGCCGAGGTCTTCGCGACGTCCATGCGGCTCACCGGCCGCCTGGTCCGCACCCGCCCCCGGATGGCGCGGGTGCTGATGCACGGCGGGCGCGCCCTGCTCGCCGCGCCGTACGGCCACGCGCCGCACGCGCGCCGCGACATCGAGGCGGCCCTCGCCGCCGGCCGCTTCACCACCGAGGACGTCGAGGTGGCCCTCGCCTGCACGGCCGGGTGCCTGGTCGCCGCGATGCACCTGTGCCACGTCGATCCGGAGGTCTCGGTCGACGACGTCGCCGACCGGACCGTGCTCAACGTGCTGCGCATGTTCGGCATGGACGACGCGGAGGCGCACCGCATCGTGGAACTGCCCCTCCCCGCGGGCGAGCCGCCGGTCACGTCGATCTGAGCCCGGCCGCCGCGGTCGCGCGCCGGCGGCCGGACCCCGCGCCCGTCACCCGCCCGCGGTGACGTTCAGCGCGGTCACCCCCACCGGCTTCTCCGCGTCCGCGGACTCCACGGTCAGCCGGACCCGGCGCGCCGCGTCGCCCTGCCGGTACGGGCGCCAGGTGCGGCCGTCCAGGGAGGTCTCCAGGGCGTGCGCGGCCGGAGCGGTGTCCGTCCAGTGCGGGGTGAGCGAGGCGATCCGCGTCACCCGGCCCAGGGTCACCGTCAGGCTGCCCCGCGCGCCGTCCGGTGACCAGGAGGTCGCCGGGCTGCCGTCCACCGCCGCCTCGGCGTACAGCCCCGGGGCCTCGGAGCTCGCCGTGGCCGGACGGCAGCGGGCCGCGTCGGAGGTCGGGACGAGGTCGGGGCGGCGGGTCGGCAGGGTGAGCGTGCCGGAGAGCCGGCGCGGGCCCGCCGGGGTGTGGACGGTGAAGGGGGCGCCCCGCGTCAGCCGGACCGTGGTGGTCCGGGGGCCCACCGCGACGTCGTACGTACGGCCCCGGTAGCGCAGCCCGGTCAGCTCCACGCCCGCCCGCAGCTGCGGGGGCAGGAGCGGGTCGAGCCGTACGCCGTCCTCGCGCAGCCGCAGGCCGGTCAGACCGTGCGTGAAGACCTGGAGGAAGCCGCCCTTCCCGGTGAGGAAGTCCTCGGCGGGGAAGCCCGAGAGCGGATCCTGCGCGCCGGACTTCTCCCCCCTGGCCTCGGAGAACAGGTGATAGGGGCCGCGGACGAACGGCCGCACGGAGCGCCGGAGATACGTGTACGCCGAGCAGCCGGGCTCCCCGATGGCGGCGGCGTCGACCGCGTGCACCGAGTCCGTCATGGCGGGGCCGTCCGGGTCGGTGCGGGCCGCGTAGTGGTCGAGCGTCGCCGCGGCGGCGCCCTCCGGCATCGGCCACTCCAGGGGATAGAGGAGCAGCACCGTGTCGGCCTGCTTGAGCGTCGAGTCGTTGTACCCGGCGTACTGGAGGTAGATCTTCCGCTCGGGGTCGTAGGGGATGCGCAGCCCGTCCGCGACCCGGGTCCAGCCGGCGGGTGCCGGGCGGCCGAGAATCCCGGCGGCGCGGGTGGCGGCGCGCAGCGCGGTGGCGGCGACCGCGTTGGTGAACACCCCGTCCGTGACGCCGTTGCTGTACTCGTCGGGGCCCGCGACGTTCTTCACCGAGTAGCTGCCGTCGGCCCCGGCCGTGGCGCGGGACTCCCAGAAGTCGGCGATGCCCTTCAGCAGCGGCCAGCCCCGGCCGGCCAGCCAGGCGCGGTCCCCGGTGGCCAGGTAGTACTGCCAGACGGCGAGCGCGATGTCGCCCTGGAGGTGGTTCTGGGTGAGGCAGTGCGGCGGGTCCCAGCTCTGGCACTCGGAGTCCAGCCGCCCCCGGCTCGCGCTCGTCCAGGGGTAGAACAGGCCCGCGTAGCCGAGCTCCGCGGCGTTCGCCCGGGCGGCGTCCCGGGTGCGGTACCGGTACTCGACCACCGAGCGGGCCAGCTCGGGCCGGGTGGCCAGCAGCCCCGGGTACATCCAGGTCTCGGCGTCCCAGAACACCATGCCCGCGTAGTTGTCGCTGGTCAGCCCGACCGGGGAGATGCTGTCCGAGGAGCCGCGCCGGGTGCCGGCGAGCAGCCCGTACTGCGCGGCGCGCAGCCAGGCCTGGAGGTCCGGACTGCCCGGCACCCTGATGTCGGACGCCCAGTCCCGGCGCCAGGCGGCGGCGTTGGAGGCGACGACCCCGGCCCAGCCGCGCCCCGCCGCGCGCTCCGCCGCCGCGGTGGCGGAGGCGAGCGGATCGCGCGAGGTCAGGGAGGTGTCGACGCCCACGTACTTCTCGAAGGCGTACGTCCGGTCCGCCCGGACCCGGACGGTGCGGGCGCCGTCGGTGCCGCGCTGGACGACCGCCCCCTCGGTGCCCGTGCCGAGCGTGCGGAAGGTGCCGTCTGCGGCGGTCGTGATCCGGCGCGCCCCGCGCCCGTCGAGCCGGCCCGTCACCGTCGCGGTCCCGCTCCAGCGCGGGGTCATCCGCAGCCGCACCGCGCCGGTGTGCACATCGGCGCGGTCGGTCAGCACCTCGTAGGTCAGGTCGGTCGCACGGCCGTCGGCCGTGGTCCACCGCAGCGAGGTGACCACGGCGCCGCAGCGCAGGTGGAGGGTCTGGCGATAGCGCGAGACGCGGCCCGCGGGGGTGGCGGAGCCGTACGTCTCGGACCCGGCCCGTACGTCGAGCGTGGTCCAGGACGGCAGCGCGGCGATCACGTCACGGCCCTCGGCGAGGTCCGGGTCCCGGGCGTAGAGCCCCGACACGAAGGCCCCGTCGAAGCGCGGCGTGTAGAGCGGCCAGCCCGTCCGGTCGCCGGTGGCGGCGTATCCGGCGCCGGTGGCCGGGACGCGGTGGCCCAGATAGCCGTTGCCGACGTAGGGGTCGTACCCGCGGGCCTCGCCGAAGGCGGTGGACGTCGGCTCCCACGAGGGGTCGGAGGGGGCTCCGGTCCTGCCGCATACGGTGTCCGGGACGGGGGCCGCGGCGTACGACGGCGGGGGCAGCGGGGCGAGCAGCGCGCCGGCGACCAGGGGCGCGAGAGCGGAGGTGCGCGTGAGTCTCACCGCACGAAGGTAGGCAGCGGGGAGCGCCCGGCGCGGGAACGGCACGCGGGACGGGCGGAGCGGCCGGGCCCCCGCCCCCGGACAGCGGCACGGCCCCGTACCCCTGATCCGTCGGGTGGGTGAGGGCCGGGGGTGACGGCCGGCGTGCGGGCCGGATCACACGGCCGGGGGCGGCTCGGTGCGGCCCGCCGGTACATGCCGGACGCATACCTGATCCAGGTATGCCCTGGTGAACGCGAAATCATCACTTCGGGTGAAACTCTGGCCCGTGCTTGCGGTTCTCAACCCACCGTTGCCAGGCTGTTGCTGTCTGTCAACCTGTTGGGAGTGGCCTGTGCCTTTCGGTGAGCAGCCCGCCTATCTGCGCGTGGCGAGCGATCTCAGGGAGAAGATCGTCAACGGCGCGCTGCCGCCCCATACCCGCCTGCCGTCGCAGGCCCGCATCCGCGAGGAGTACGGGGTCTCGGACACCGTGGCCCTGGAGGCGCGCAAGGTGCTGATGGCCGAAGGGCTCGTCGAGGGGAGGTCGGGCTCGGGCACGTACGTGCGCCCGCGTCCGGTCCCGCGCCGGATCGCCCGCTCCGGCTACCGCCCCGGAGCAGGGGCCAGCCCGTTCCGGCAGGAGCAGACGGCGGACGGGGCGCACGGCACCTGGGAGTCCCGCAGCGAGCAGGAGGGGGCGAGCGCCGAGACCGCCGAGCGGCTCGGGATCGAGCCGGGCGACCGGGTCATGCGGACGCGGTACGTCTTCCGGGAGGCGGGCGAGGCGATCATGCTCTCCACCTCCTGGGAGCCGCTGGCCGTCACGGGGCGCACCCCGGTCATGCTCCCGGAGGAGGGGCCGCTGGGCGGCTGCGGTGTCGTCGACCGCATGGCGGCGATCGGTGTCGTCGTGGACAACGTGGCGGAGGAGGTCGGGGCGCGCCCGGGGCTGGCGGAGGAACTCCTGACGCTCGGCGGCGTCCCGGGCCACGCGGTGATGGTGATCGGGCGGACGTACTACGCCTCCGGGCTCGCGGTGGAGACGGCCGACGTGGTCGTCCCCGCCGACCGGTACCGGATCGCCTACCACCTCCCGGTCAAGTGAGCGCCGGGGTGTTCGGAGCGTCGGCAGCGGCCTAGGGGGGCGGTCGGAGCGGGGCAGGTGCGGCTCCCGCTCCGCCGCCCGTGGGAGCGCGGTGACGGGGAGTCGGCCCGCTCCGGTCGTACGGCCACCGGCAGCCTGACCGCGGCGGTCCGCCGAGGGGGCGCACTCACGCGAGTGCGCCCCCTTTGATTTGGCCGGATGCGTGTCTCTTTGTGTGAACATACATCCACTGGGTGAAGGCCGGGCGTACGCTCGGGCATATGCGTACTGCGGTTTCCTGGGGATCCTTAGAGGCGGGCACATCACGGGGGAAAGGGGCGGGATGCTGGGGAGGAACGTCATGACGGACAGCGGCGCCGTGCTCCCCTGGCTGGTGATCAGGCAGGACGACAACGGCAACAGGTATCGGGTCGGGCGCTACGCGACGCAGGACGAGGCGCAGAAGATCGCGGACGGCCTCGACCGGCACGGCCACAAGCAGCTCTACTGGGTGGAGCGGTCGACCCGGAGCGCGCGCCCGTAGGGGCTCCGGCGGGGGAGGGGGCACCCGTTACGCTCCGGCCCATGAGTGATTCCGTGGTGGTGGCCGGGGCCGTCCTCGACGGCGGGCGGCTTCTGGCCGCCCGCCGCAGCGCCCCGCCGGAGCTGGCCGGGCGCTGGGAGCTGCCCGGCGGCAAGCTGGAGCCCGGGGAGACCGGCGAGCAGGCGCTCGTGCGGGAGCTCCGGGAGGAGCTCGGCGTCGAGGCGGAGCCCCTGGAACGGCTCCCGGGCGAGTGGCCGCTGAGGCCCGGCCTGGTGCTGCGGGTGTGGACGGTCCGGTTGCTGTCCGGCGTGCCCCGCCCGCTGGAGGACCACGACGACCTGCGCTGGCTCGCCCCCGGCGAGACGGACACCGTCGACTGGCTGGACCAGGACCGCCCCGCCGTGGCCGAGGCCGTGCGCCGGCTGCGGGACGGATCGCGGGCCTGAGCGTGCGGACGGATCACGGGCCCGGGTGCGCGGGCGGAGGCCCGGGGCCGCGGCGCGAGCGGCGGGCCCGACGCCCGGGGTGAGCCCCCGCGCGGCGCCCTGAGCCGCCGTGCGGCCCGTGCGTGTACGGACCGTACGCCCCGCACACCTCCGCGTGAGGTAGGTTGCGCTCCATATCGGGAATGTGCCGATTGGACCCTCTGTGCAGGGTGCGTCCCCGCTGTCCGCCCCGGGAAGTGATCGGCGTGACCGGTACCGAAGGCGATCGAGCCGAGTGGAGCTTCCCGGCGGTGCCGGGCTCCGTGCGCGGCGCCCGGCACGCGGTACGTGACGCATTGCACTCCTGGGGGTTCGACGCGGCGGTCGGGGACGTCGCCGTCCTGCTCGTCAGCGAGCTGGTGACCAACTCCCTGCGCTACGCCTCCGGTCCCATCGGCGTCCGGCTCGTCCGGCCGCACCCCGACGGATCCGGGCCCCGCAGCGGCGCGAACGGGCGCGGACTGCTCGTGGAAGTCTCCGATCCGGTTCCGGATCCGCCCACCGAACGCACGGCCGGACCCGAGGACGAGGGCGGTCGTGGACTGCAGCTCGTGGCTTGTTCCGCACGCCACTGGGGGACCCGGCGCGGAAACGGCGGCAAGACCGTGTGGTTCGAGCTCGCCCTGCCTGGTTAGGAGTGGAAGGGACACACAGCGATCACCGGAGGTCGGGCAGAACCTGGCTGAAAGGGACTGAGACCGTGCTGTGATCGTGAACGCCGTGCCGGTGAGGCCCGTAGTGCTGAATACTGCGGGCAGGACCGGTCCGGTGTGTGAGCTGGAGGGGACGGTCGCGTGAGCGAGATACCTGGGACGGCGGGCGACGTCATGTGGCAGAGCAGCCCGCCCGGCTCGATCTATGACTACATCAGGGTCGCGTCGTTCTCGATCGGGCCCGACGGCCTGGTCGAGCAGTGGAGCCGAAGGGCCGCGAGTCTGTTCGGCATGACCTCCGACGAGGTGGTGGGCAAGGACCCGGTCGAGGCCTTCATGCCCGCCGAACTGCGCCGGGGCGCCCGCAGGCGCGTCGGCGAGATCCTCGACGGCAAGGAGTGGACGGGACTCGTCCCCTTCCGGATCCCCGGTGAGAACGCGGCGCGCGGCCTCGCCGAGGTCTACGTCATGCCGAGCGAGACGGAGACCGGGGAGCGCGCGGCGGTCTGCATCGTCGTCGACGTCCGGGCGCTGCGGCGCATCGAGACGGACCTCGCCGCCTCGCAGGCGATTTTCGGTCAATCTCCCTTCGGCTTCGTCCTCTTCGGTACCGACTTCACCGTCGTGCGCGCGAACAAGCGGTTCGCCACCGTCTTCGGGGGCGAGGCCGACGACCACCGCGGCCGCACGGTGGAGGACTACCTGCCCCGCCCGGAGGCCGAGCGGCTCTCCGGCACGCTCCGGCGCGTCCTGGAGACCGGCGACGCGGTCACCGACCTCCAGCTCGTCGGCACCCCGCCCGGGGCCGCGGGCAGGCGTCACTGGTCCATGAACCTCTACCGGGTGCACAGCGGTTCCGGGCGGCCCGTCGGCATCGCCGGACTCGCCACCGACGTCACCCAACGGCACATCGCCGCCCGTGAGGCGGCCAGCGCCCGCCGCAACCTCGCCCTGCTCAACGAGGCCAGCGCGCGCATCGGCAACAGCCTCGACCTGGAGACCACCGCCCGGGAACTGCTCGACGTGGCCGTGCCCGGCTTCTGCGACCTCGCCTCCGTCGACCTGTTCCAGGGACTGCTCTCCGGCGAGGAGGCCTCGCCCGGCAGCTGGGGCAGGCCGCACCAGGAGTCCGGCACCGGCTCCGCGGAACTGCGCCGGGTGGCGTACGCCAGCGCGGTGTCCGACGCGCTCCCCGGAGGCATCCCCGCCGCCCGGACGGGCCTGGGCGGGGAGGCGGACGGGGACACCGGACCGCCCGCGCTCGGCTCGGTCCACCGCTACCCGTTCCACTCGCCCTGCGCCGTCGCCCTGCGCGCCGGCCGCGTCCAGGACGTGCCCGGCGGCGGACGCGGGTTCGTCCACTCCACCCTCGCCGTGCCGATGGTCGCGCACGACGTCGTCGTCGGCCTCGTCCAGTTCTCCCGTACCAAGGGCAGCGAGCCGTTCGGGGAGCGGGACCGGGCCCTGGCGACCGAGCTCGCGGCGCGCGCCGCCGTCTGCATCGACAACGCCCGCCTCTACCGCCGGGAGCACGAGCGCGCGCTCATCCTCCAGCGCAGCCTGCTCCCGCCGGGCGACCCCGAGGCGGCGGGCCTGGACATCGCCTGCCGCTACCTCCCGGGCAACACGGCCACCGAGGTCGGCGGCGACTGGTTCGACGTGATCGAACTCCCCGGCCACCGCACGGCCCTGGTCATCGGCGACGTGATGGGCCGTGGACTGCGGGCCGCCGTCGCCATGGGCGAACTCCGCACCGCCGTACGGACGCTGGCCCTGCTGGACCTGGAACCCGCCGAGGTGCTCTCCGCCCTGGACGAGGTCGCCCGCGGCCTCGGCACCCCGGGCGGCGGCGAGCGCAGCGACGGCTTCGGCGCGGGCGGTGGCGCCCAGTGGCCCTCGCGGGCCGCCCACAAGTCGCGCGAGGCCGACCTCTCCGAGGTCTACCTGGCCACTTGCGTGTACGCGGTGTACGACCCGGTCACCCGGCGGTGCACCTTCGCCAACGCCGGTCATCTGCCGCCGGTGGTGGCCGAGCCGGGCGAGCCCGCCCGGCTCCTCGACGTACCGCCGGGCATGCCGCTCGGCGTGGGCGGCGAGCCCTTCGAGGAGGTCGAGGTGGAGCTCAGGGAGGGTTCCCTCCTCGCCCTCTACACCGACGGGCTCGTGGAGTCCCGGGACCATCCGCTCGACGAGGGCCTCGACTCCTTCCGGCAGGCGCTCGCCGAGCCGTCGCAGCCGCTCGAGGACGTCTGCGACCACGTGCTGTCGACCCTCGACACCCGGCACGGCGAGGACGACATCGCCCTGCTGATGGCCCGTATCCAGGGACTCGCCCCGGAGACGGTGGGCGACTGGCAGCTCCCGCGTGAGCTCCGCTCCGTGGGGCGGGCCCGTGAGCTGGCCCGCGTCCAGCTCACCGCCTGGGGCCTGGACGAGCTGGTGGACACCACCGAGCTGCTCGTCAGCGAGCTCGTCACCAACGCCCTGCGCTACGGCGAGGGCGAGATCCGGCTCCGGCTGCTCCGCGACCGCACGCTCGTCTGCGAGGTGTGGGACGCCGGCCTCGTGCAGCCGCGGCGCAGGCGCGCACGCGACACCGACGAGGGCGGGCGCGGGCTGCAGCTCGTCGGGCTGCTCAGCGCGGCCTGGGGGTCCCGGCGCACCCCGCGCGGCAAGACCGTCTGGTTCGAACTGGCCCTCCCCGACGGGGAGCCCGCCCCCGAGCTCACCGTCGAGCAGCTGCTGAGCATGTACTGACGGGTCGCCCGGTGGTGCCGCCACCGGGCCCGGCGGGACGCGGCCCCCCCCGGAACCCGCGGGTCAGGAGGCGGACTTCAGGGCGGCGAGCCGGGTCTCGATCTCCGCGCTGTCCCCGAGGCTGTCCAGCTGCTCGAACTGCGCGTCCAGGGACGACGCGGCGAGTTCCTGCTTGCCCACCGCCTTCGCCTCCTCGCGCCGCACCTTGTCCTCGAAGCGCCCGAGTTCGCTCGTCGGGTCCATCACGTCGATGCTCTCGACCGCGTCCATCATCCGGTTCTGCGCCTGGGCGGACGCGGCGCGCGCCACCAGCTCGTCCCGCTTGGACCGCAGCTGCGTCAGCTTGGTCCCCATCCGGTCCAGCCCCGACTTCAGCTGCTCCACCACCACCGTCTGCGAGGCGATCGTCGGCTCGGCCGTCCTCGCCTCCCGCTCCGACCGGAGCTGCCGCTCCAGCGCCACCTTGGCCAGGTTGTCGAAGGTGTCCGCCTCCGCACCCGACCCCCCGGCCCGCAGCTCGTCGGCCTTCCGGCTGGCGGCGAGCGCCTTCCGGCCCCACTCGCCTGCCGCGTCGACGTCCTCCCGGTGGTCCTCCTCCAGCAGCCGGAGATTGCCGATGGTGGCCGCCACCGCCTGCTCGGCCTCCGCGATGTTGGCGGTGTAGTCGCGGATCAGCTGGTCCAGCATCTTCTGCGGATCCTCCGCCTGGTCGAGCAGGGCGTTGATGTTGGCCCGCGCCAGCTGTGCGACCCGGCCGAGAACGGTCTGCTTGGTCATGGCACCTCTCCTTGTGCGAGATCTCGTCGTACGCGTGCCGGGATCGGGACCGGCCTGCCCGGGCCGCGCTGTCAGAAGCGCCCTCCGCCGCCCCGCCGGCCGCGGGTACCGCCGCCGCCGAAGCTGCCCGGGCCGCCGCCGAGCCCGCCGCCCCGGCCGCCGCCGAGCAGTCCGCCGAGGATGATCCCGCCCAGCACGGCCCCGCCCGCGCCGCCCCCGCCGCGCGGACCGCCGGCGTCGTGCCGGTCGCGGTAGCCGCGCACGTCCTGCTCCGCCAGGCCCCGCGCCTGCGCGGCCAGCGCGTCGGCCTCCCGCGCCTCGGCGAGGGCGCCCTCGGGATCGTCCGCAGCCGACAGCTCCCCGGCCCGCTCCCACCGGCGCTGAGCCTCCGCCAGACGGGTCCGCGCCTGGCTGCCGACCGCACCCCGGTGGGTGGTGATGTAGTCGGCCGCGGCGCCGATCGCCGACCGGGCGGTCAGCATCGCCCGGTCCAGCAGCGAGCGCGCCCGCAGGCCGCCCCGCTCCCGCTCGCGGGCTCCGGCCAGCGCCTCGTCCAGCGCCGCGTCCGCCTCCTCCACCCGCCGCAGCGCGTCGACGGGGTCGTACGGGCCGGAGCCGAGCGCGCCCCGCACCTCGCGGACCACCGCCTCGGCGCGGGCGACCCGGCCCCGCAGGTCCGCGGTCGGCGCCCCCTCCCCGGTGGCACCGAGCAGCCCGCCGGCGTCGGCCAGGTCCGTCTCGGTCTCGGTCAGCGCACCCGGCAGCCGCTCCGCGGCCTCGGCCAGCTCCCCGGCGAGCCGGTCGACCCCGTCCACCAGGGTGACCACCTGCCCGACGGCGCCCTCGGCGGCACGGACGTACACCGCGGCCCTGGCGTGGTCGGTGCCGTCCACGGCCTGCCGTGCCTCGTCGAGGGAGACGACGGCGAAGGCCAGCCGGTCCTTCGCCTGCTCGACGTCCTCCGCCGCGGAGGCCGACGCCGAGACGGCGTACCGCTCGCGCAGGGTGCCGACGGTCCGCTCCGCGGCGGAGACGCGTGCGGCCAGGTCCCGGGACGCGACCTCGGCGTCCGCCACCGCCCGCGGGGCGTTCTGTTCGAGGGCGCGCAGCCGGTCGAAGTCCCCGGACACGGCGTCCAGACGGCCGTTGGCGTCCGCGCAGCGGCTGATGATCTCGTCGAGCACGAGGCGCCGCGTCGCGTCGTCCTCGGGGACGGCGTCGTCGAGCCGCTGCCGCAGCCGGAAGGCCGCCGTGAGCTCGGTCCTGGCGTACCGGACGGCCTCGGCGAAGGGGGCCGCGGCCTCCTCGCCGAACTGCGCCGTGGCGAAGCCGAGTTCGTCGTCGCTGGTGCGCACGGCGTCATCGGTGTCGACCAGGTCCCCCTTGGCCCGTGCGTCGAGTTCCGGCAGCGGGACCTGCGGCGCGCCCCCCGCTCCGGTCCCGCCGCCCCAGCCGCCCGCCGCGGGCGTCGTCCGGGTCCCCGCACGCCGTCTGCGGCGGGCGAAGGCGTACAGGGCGACCGCCACCACCACGACGAGCACCGCCAGGGGCACGAGCAGGTCCGCCGAGGCGCCGGTGCTCCGGGGGCCGCCCCCGGGATCGGCGGCGCCCGGAGTGAGGTCGGGGGCCGGGACGGGGTCACCGGAGAGCACCGCGGTGAACCCGTCGGCGGCGCCGATCGCGGCCCCCGCCCAGTGGTTCCGCCGGAGGGCCGGCTCGACCGCCGTGTTCGCCACGTCCCGGAGCCCGGCGTCCGTGAGGCGCGACCCCTGGTCGACGGAGTACGCGTACGTCCGGTCGTGCGTGGCCACGGCCAGCAGCACGTCGTCCTGGCCCAGGCCGTTGCGGGCCGCGGTCTCGTCGGCCCAGGTCCGGGCGTCCCGGCCGGAGAAGTCACGGACGTACGCCACGAACAGCTTCACCCGCTGCTCGTCGAACAGGCGGTCGAGCGCGGTCCGCACCTGCGGCGCACGGTCGCCGAGCGCCCCCACCCGGTCGGTGATCTGCCCCTCGCGGGCGAGGGGGACGGGGTCCGCGGCACGGGCGTCCGGGACGCCCGTCAGGACCGTCCAGAGCACCGCCGTCAGGGCGGCGACGAGGATCCTGCCGGGTATCGAAAGCCGGGGGCGGGGCGCGAGCGGCGTCACACGGTGGAGGTTATGTCCGCTTTCGGTGCCCCGCGACCCGGCGGGTCCCGCCCCGCCGGACCGCGGAACGGGACCCGACGCGCGCCGCCGGGGCACGAGCCCCGGCGGCGCGGGCGGGGGTGGCCCGGCCCCGGGACCGGGGCTCCCGCACCGGGCGGCTCAGATGCCGAAGCGCTCCGCGGCGAGCAGCGGACGCACCCGCGAGCGGAAACCGCCGGTCCGGAACGGCCGCTGGAGCAGACCGGGCCGCAGGGCCTGCGCCAGCGCCGCGGCGATCATGCCCTGGTCGAGGGCCAGCATGAAGTCGCTGACCCGCCCGGTGCCGACGTCCACCGAGTCCCGGAAGCCGTAGCCCTCGTGGTACGCCCCGAAGTCCCGGTCCAGGGCCCTGAGGTTGTCCAGCGCCTCCCCGTGGGCGTACGGCAGCGCGAGGAACGAGGCGTGCGGGGTGACCACGCCGTGGGTGAACGCCGACGGGTCCGGCAGCGGGGCGCCGTCCGTGGTGTACGTGCGGTCGGTGTTGGAGGCGTAGCCGTCGACCTGCATGCCGAGGGCGTCGACGCCGTACTCCTGGTAGCCGCCGTCCGGGACGTTCGCGGGGGAGAAGCCCCAGTACCCGTACTCCGCCTCCCGCAGCCCGTGCTCGATCTGGCTGCGGACGTACCGGCTGTGCGTGAGGCCCCAGGAGCCCGGTGACCACTCCGGCTCGGGGACGAACAGCGGGACCATCAGCGCCTCGAACATCGAGCCGCCCCAGGTGGGGACGAACTTCCGTCCGCCGTGGGTGTAGTGCCCCTGCCATACCCGCACGCCCTGCATCACGGTGTACGCGCCCTGCGGGTGCTGCTCCTGCTCGTGCTCGGGGAGCATCGTGCGCAGCATGTGCCAGTAGTGCGCCGGAGGCAGGGAGCCGTCCGCGATGCCCAGGTAACTGGCCATGCGCGGCTCGGTGTTGAGTGCGCCGTAGTGATGGGCGGTGGGCTCCCCGGTGTCGGTCCAGAAGCCGCCGCGCAGCTGTCCGGGACCGGCGACGGGGTCGGACGCGTCGTACGGCGTGTAGTAGTACGACCAGTCGGCGGTGGAGAGGATCCGCGCGATGCGGGGACGCAGCGACGGGGCCGCGTCGGCCGCGATCCGCAGCCCGGTGACCAGCCAGGCGTTGTCCACCGAGGAGAGGAACGGGCGGACCGGGTCCCCGGTGCCGGGCCACTCGGTCAGCACGGAACCGTCGTGCGCGTCGTACCAGTTGAGCCAGAACCCGTGGTGGCGCTCCAGCTTCTCCACGGCGGAGACGGTCCGCTCCAGCGTGCGCAGCAGCGCGGCCCCGCTGATCACCCCGAGCCCCGCGGCGGCCACCGCGGACCAGAGGCCGCAGCCGATGTTGGTCGGCGAGGTCTGGCGGGAGACGACGGGGGCGGGGCCGCTGACGTCGATCTTGTCGGCGGTGAGACCGAAGCCGGTCGTCATCGCCTCGATCGAGCGGTACGTGTCACGGAACCAGGAGAGCAGCTGTGCGGAGTCGGAGCCGGAGCGGCCCGCGGGTGCCGCGGCGGCCTGCGGGGCGCTGAGCGCTCCCAGGGACAGGGCGGCCGCCCCGGTCCCGGCAGCGGTGAGAAACGTACGACGGTCCATCGGATACCTCTCGGTGAGGAGTCATCGACTGCCATGGCGTGCGGGGGCCCGGAGGCGTCCGGGCGTGAACAGGGGGTGCGGGAGCCGTCGCCCGTCAGGTGGCGGCGGTTCCCGCACCGGAGGGACCCGTCAGGTGGGTCCCCGTCCGGGGGCCGGTCTCAGCCGGCGGTGCGGGGCAGTGCGCGGGAGCGGCCGAGGGAGCCCAGCCACTCGGCCGAGGGGCGCGCGGTCCGCTCGAACGTCTCCCGGTCCACGCCGATCAGACCGAAGGTCGGGGTGAACGAACCCCACTCGTAGTTGTCGAGGGCGCTCCACGCCAGGTAGCCGCGGACGTCCAGGCCGTCCTCGATCGCGGAGGCCACCTCGTCGAGCGCGCCCGCGTAGTAGGCGACGCGGCGGGTGTCGTCGGAGGTGGCGATGCCGTTCTCCGTGACGATCAGCGGCACGCCGGAGCCGACGACCTCGGCGGTGTGGCGCAGGGCGTGCCCGACCGCGGCCGGGTAGTACTCCCACTGCGTCAGGGTGCGCTCGACGCCGTCGGCCGCGGGGACCGGTCCGTCCGGGCCGATCTCCGTCCGGGTGTAGGACTGGACGCCGATCCAGTCGTCGCCGCGGGCGGCCTCGATGAAGACGTCCTCGCGCGGGTGGCGGTAGGCGGCGGTGACGTCCTCGGCGCCCGGACGGGCCTGGTAGACCTGGTTGGCGACGGTCCAGCCGACCTGGATGCCCGCGTCGAGCGCCCGGACCTCCTTCACGGCCGCGTGGTGCGCGGCGATGACGGCCTCGGTCGTCTCGTCGTCCGGGGTGGGCAGCCCGGCGGGCGGGAAGCCGATGTCGCCGCGCTTCGCCTGGCCGGCCATCACGGCGATCATGTTCGGCTCGTTGATGGTGCAGACGTGGCTGACACCCTCGGAGATCACCGGTGCGCAGGCGGCGACGTACCGGGCGAACAGCTCGACGGCGCCGTCGGCGGTCCAGCCGCCGCGGGCCTCGAACCACTGCGGCACGGTGAAGTGGTGGAGCGTCACCATCGGGCGCAGTCCGCGGGCGGTCGCGCCCTCGACCATCCGCCGGTAGTGGGCGATCTCCGCACGGGAGAAGTGCCCCTCGACCGGCTCGATCCGGGCCCACTCGACGGAGAAGCGGTAGTCGGTGAATCCGAGGGACGCCAGCAGGTCCATGTCCTCGGGCCACCGGTGGTAGCTGTCGCAGGCGTCCAGGCTGGGCTCCTGGATGTGGGTGCCGGTGGAGTGCTCCTTGACCCACCAGTCGCTGCTGGTGTTGTTGCCCTCGATCTGGTGGGCGGCCGTGGAGGCCCCCCACAGGAAGCCTTCGGGGAACGGGACGGGCGCGTGCGTCATCGCGGAGTGTCTTTCTGTGCGTGAAGGGGTGCGGCCGCGACGTGGGGTGCGGCCTCGGATGCGTACGGGGTGCGGGCTATTTCATGCCCGCCGTGGCGATGCCCTGGGTGAAGTGCCGCTGCAGGGCGACGAAGAGCACCAGCACCGGCAGCACGACGAGGAAGGCCCCGGCCATCAGCATGCCGTTGGAGCCGCCCGCCTTGTTGGGGTCGGTGGCGAAGGTGGCCAGGGCGACCGGCAGCGTGTACCTGTCCGGATCGTTGGTCGCGATCAGCGGCCAGACGAAGTTGTTCCAGGAGCCGAGGAACGTGAAGATCGAGAGCGTCGCCAGCGCGGGCTTCACCAGCGGCATGACGATCCGCCAGAAGATGTACCACTCGCCGGCGCCGTCCATCCGGGCCGCCTCCAGCAGCTCGTCCGGGATCGACTGCATGAACTGCCGCATCAGGAAGACGCCGAAGGCGCCGGCCGCGAAGGGCAGCACCAGGCCGGCGTACGAGTCGATCAGCCGCAGCTTGCTCATCAGCACGAACAGCGGCAGCAGCATCAGGTTCCCGGGCACCATCAGGGCACCGAGGACCAGACCGAAGATCTTGTCGCGGCCCGCGAACCTCAGCTTGGCCAGGGCGTAGCCGAGCATCGAGCAGAACACCAGGTTCGAGACGGTGACCAGCACCGCCACGATCACGGAGTTCATGAAGTACAGCGGCAGGTCCAGCTTCCCGAGCAGGTCCCGGAAGTTCTCCAGGGTCCACTCGGTCGGGATCCACACCGGGGGGCTGGCCGAGAGCTCGCCCGCCGTCTTGAACGACGAGAGGGCCATCCAGAGGAAGGGCGCCGACATGATCAGCAGGCCCAGTGCGAGCAGGACGTACACCAGGGTGCGCTTCGCGCTCCGGCGTCCGGCCCCGGGCGTCCTCCGCGCGGCGGCGGGTGCGTGCGCGGCGGTCATCTCGTGTTGTCCTTCAGCAGTCGGAGCTGCAGCACCGTGATGCCCATGATCACCACGAGGAGGACGTACGCCATGGCGCTCGCGTAGCCCATGTGGAAGAAGTTGAAGCCCTCGCGGTACATGTGCAGCGACACGGTGAGCGTGGAGTCGGAGGGTCCGCCCTGCGTCATCACGAACGGTTCCTCGAAGACGTTGAGGTAGCCGATGGTCGTGATCACCGTGGCGTAGAGCAGCGTGGGCCGCAGCAGCGGCACCGTGATCCGGCGGAACTCCTGCCAGGCGCCCGCGCCGTCGAGCCGCGCGGCCTCCCGGACCTCGGCCGGGACGGCCTGCAGACCCGCGATGAAGAGCACCATGACCGTCCCCACGTTGCGCCAGACCGCCATCGCGATCAACGACGGCATGGCCAGGGCCTCGGAGCCCAGGAAGTCCGGTGCGGTCAGGCCCACTTCGGAGAAGAGGCCCGCCACGAGCCCGTCGCTGGGGTCCAGGACGAACCGCCACACCACGGCGACCGCGACGATCGTGGTGACCACCGGCGCGTAGAAGCCGACCCGGAAGAAGGTCCGCGCCCGGTCGATGCCGTTGTTCAGCAGGACGGCGACGACCAGCCCGAGGGCGATCGTGAGCGGGACGCCCACCACGACGAAGTACGCCGTGTTGAAGAGCGAGGTGAGGAACTTCTGGTCGCCGAGCAGCGCGGTGTAGTTCTCGAAGCCGATGAACTCCGCTTCCCAGGGGCGTGTGACGTTGCGCAGCCCGAAGTCGGTGAAGCTCATCAGCAGCGTGGCGAGGACCGGGAACGCCATGAAGACGGTGAACAGGACGAGGAAGGGGGTGGAGAACAGCCAGCCCGCCGCGTTCTGCACGCCCATCGAGCGCTTCCCGCGCGGGCGCCCGGCCCGCGGCGGGAGGGCCGCGGGGCCCTTCTCCACCGCGGCCGGCCGCGCGGCACGTGAGGTCAGGGTGCCCATGGCTACTGCTTCACGACGGCTTCGATCTCGGACTGCGCGGTCTTCAGCGCGTCCTCGGCGGAGGCCTTGCCCTGCGTCACCCGGGCGATCGCCTGGTCGACCTTGTCGGTGATCTCCGTGAGGCGCGCGGTGGACGGCGAGGCCTTCGCGGTGTCCATCTGCTTCCTGAAGACCTGGAGGTTCGCGTCGTCGGCGAGCTGTCCGGAGTCCCAGGCCGCGGTGTTCGCGGGGAGGTCCTTGGTGCGCTCGTACCAGTCCGCCTGGCCCTCGGCGTTCGTGAGGTACTCGATGAACGCCGTGGCCGCCGCCTTGTGCTCACTGTCCTTGGAGACCACCAGGGAGGAGCCGCCCGCCATGGACACGGAGGAGGACGGGCCGGCCGGGACCGGGGCCACCGCCCACTTGCCCTTGATCTGCGGCTGGCCCTCGTTCAGCAGGGTCACGTGCCACGGACCGCCGAAGAACATGGGGACCCGGCCGTTGCCGAAGTCCTTCACGACGTCGTAGCCCGGCTGCACCGACTTGTTCGAGAGCCCCTTCTCGAAGTACGAGCCGTACTCCTTCAGCGCGCTGACGGCCTCGGGGCTGTCGACGACCGGCTCGCCCGCGTCGTCGAGGAGCGCGCCGCCGGCGGAGTAGAGGAAGGGGTAGAAGTTCTGCACCGTGTCCAGGCCGCTGGGCTGGATGGACAGGCCCCACTCGGTGCCGGCCTTCTCCTGGTACGCGGCGGCCAGGGCCCGCATCTCCCGCCAGTCGGCGGGGGCCCCGGTGACGCCCGCCTTCTTCGCGAGGTCGGTGCGGTAGTAGAGGACCCGGGTGTCGACGTACCACGGCACGCCGTACGCCGTGCCGTCGGCCTCGCCCTGGTTCCAGCCGGCGGGGAAGAAGTCGTTCTTGTCGAACTCCTTCGTGTCGACCGGCTCCAGGACGCCGAGCTCGGCGAACTCGCCCAGGTAACTGCCGCCCATCTGGGCCACGTCGGGCAGGGTGCCGGCCGCGGCGGCGGAGACGAGCTTCTGGTGGGCGACGTCCCAGCCGACCGGGGTGACCTTGACGGTGACGTTGGGGTTGGCCTTCTCGTAGACCCCGGCCACCTCCGCGAGCTTCTCGCCCTCGGCGCCCATGGCCCAGACGGTCAGCGTCTGCTTCGCGTCCGCGGCGACGTCGTCACCGCCCGGCCCTCCGCAGGCGGAGACGCCGAGGGCGAGAGCCACGGTGAGGGCGGCGGAGACGGTTCTGGCGGTGCGGGACATGGAGGGCTCCTCCTTGAGCAATCCGAATGTATGCGCTGCCTGTAAGCGCATACATCACTCTGCGGCAGTCGTTCCGGAATCCGCAAGAGGGTGCCGGGTCACACTCGTGCAACGTGCCCGACACCTGGAGGCCCGACGGTGGCACCGTATGCACGTCGTTTGCGTATTTGAAGTGGATGTGACCGATTCCGCTTCGTTCCGCGCGGTCGGGGCGGCGGCGGACCCGGCGTGAACCGGGCGGGACGGTGGGCCTACGGTCCTGCCCATGGCCCCGTTCGCGCACGAATTCCCCTTCGACCCCGCCCACGGCCTGGCCCTCGCGGACCTGCTGCGGGTGCCGGCGCCGGACGCCCCCGGGGACTTCGCGGCGTTCTGGCGGGAGCGCCACGCCGAGGCGCGGGCGGTCGCCACCGCCCCCCAAGTCGGCCCGGCCGAGGAGGAGCGCGACGGGGTCCGGCTGCACGGGGTCACCTTCACCTCCGTCGGCGGCGTGCGCCTCGGCGGCTGGCTGGCGCTGCCCGTCGACGGCCCGGCCGCGCACGGCTTCGTCGTCGGCCACGGCTACGGCGGCCGCGGGGAGGCCGGCCCCGACGTACCGCTGCCGCTGCCCGCGTCGGCCGCGATCCTGCCCTGTGTGCGCGGTACGGGCTCCCGCAGCCTCCTGCCCGGCGTCCCGGACGACGCCGCGGGGCACGTGCTGCACGGCATCGGATCACGCGACACCTACGTCATCGGCGCCTGCGCGGCCGACCTGTGGTGCGCCGCGTCGGCGCTCCAGGAACTGCTGCCGGGGCTCGCCGGACCCGGGCGGCTGGGCTACCTCGGGGAGAGCTTCGCCGGCGGGCTCGGCGCCCTCGCGCTGCCCTGGGACGACCGGTTCGCGGCCGCGCAGCTCACCGTCCCCACCTTCGGCAACCACCCGCTGCGGCTGACCCTGCCCTGCGTCGGCAGCGGGGAGTCCGTGCGCGCCCACCACCGCGAGCACCCCGAGGTGACGGAGGTCCTGCGGTACTTCGACGCGGCGACGGCTGCCGCGCGGCTGGAGCTGCCCACCCTCGTCGCCGCGGCCCTGTTCGACCCCGCGGTGCCGCCCCCGGGCCAGTTCGCCGTGCACAACGCACTGCCCGGCCCACGCGAGCTGGAGGTGCTGAGCGCCGGCCATTTCGGGCACGAGGGGCTGGCGCGGGAGACCGCCGCACTCGCCCGGCGGCGGACCCGCTTCTTCCGGAGATGGCTCTGAGGCGCGGGCCGGGGTGCCGGGGCGGTCCGGGGGCCTAGCGGTGCCGGGTGGTCCGGGGCTGTGCGAAGCGGTCCGGGGGCCGGTCCGGGGCTGTGCGGAGGCTTGCGGGACGCGCCGGGTCCGTAGGGGGCAGCGGGTGCGGGGTCTTGCAGAGCCGGTCCGGGGCCGTCCTGCGTGGTCAGGGGCCGTCCGGCCTGAGCCTGATCCGGAGCGGCCCGGGCCCCTGGGGGCCCACGGGTCCCGGGGCCTTGCGGTGGGGTCCGGGACCGTCCGGGTCCCGGAGCCCCCCGGGTCAGCCGCAGCCGCAGCTCGCCCGGCGGGCCAGGGAGACCGGCAGCTCCCGCGACACCGGCTCGCGGCCCGGCTCGGCCAGGCGTTGCACCAGCAACTCCACGGCCTGTTCGCCCAGTTGCCTGATCGGCTGCCGCACGGTGGTCAGCGGCGGGCGCACGATCCGGCTCAGCGGGATCCCGTCGAAGCCGGTCACCGCGATGTCCTCCGGCACCCGCACGCCCCGCCGCTCCAGTGCGCGCAGCGCTCCCACCGCCATCTGGTCGTTGGCGAAGACCATCGCGTCCGGGCGCTCCGCACCCCGGTCGAGCAGGGTCTCGGCGGCCCGTGCGCCCTCGGCCCGCGTCATCATCCCGGTCCGCAGGTCCGGCGCGTCCCCGGCCGGCAGCCCGGCGTCGCGGCAGGCGTCCCGGAAGCCGCGGAACCGCGCCTCGGCGTCGGGGGAGTCCGGGTCGCCCCCGACGAAGGCGAGCCGGCGCAGACCGTGGTCCTCGATCAGATGCCGGGTCAGCTCGTGCTGCCCCGCGGTGTTCGCGACGACGAGGTGGTCGAGGTGGTCGATCTCGCGCGGCCCGGCGAGCATCACCACCGGCAGCCGGCGCGATATGACCTCCAGGTCCTCGGTCGGCACGGTCTGCGCCAGCACGGCGAAGCCGTCCACCCGCCCCGCGACCTTCGCCACCAGGCTCTCCGGTCCGCCCTGGAGCGACGCGGCGATCAGCAGGGCGTACCCGTGCCGGCGGGCCGCCCGCTCCATGCCGCGGATGATCTGGTCGGAGTACAGCATCGCGGCGTCGTCGGTGCCGCCGTCGCCCTCCGCGTCGGCCTCGGCCTCCGGGTCGGCGTAGTCGGGGAAGCAGAGACCCAGCACCCCGGTGGTGCGGCTGGCCAGCCCCCGGGCGTTCCCGCTCGGCACGTAGCCCAGCTCGCGGGCCGCCTCCAGCACCCGCTCACGGGTCCGGGCGCGCACCGAGTCCGGGGTGCGGTAGACCCGGGAGACCGTGGCGATCGAGACGCCCGACCGCTCGGCGACGTCGTACACCGTGGGGGCGCTCACTCGACCGACCGTCCGCTTCTTCCTCGTCCCCGGCACCCGCTGCTGCGGGTGGCGGCCCTCTGCTGAAAGCGCATTCACCCTAGATCGCGTGCCCGGCGGCGGGCAACAACGCCCCGGTCCGCGCGTCGGCCGCGCCGCCCTCCGCCGAAGAGTCGCACCGGCCTTTGCGTAGAGATAAACAGGCTGCCTTGCAAGATGCCCTGTCCATCTTTACCGTGGAACACATGTCCGACACCGCAGCGACCCCCGGGAACACCCCGCCGCGCGCCCCGGCCGACCCGACCGCCGAGCAGGTGGCGGCCGACCTCGCCGCCGAGGTCGGCCGGCTGCTCAGGCGGCTGCGGAGCTCGTCCGCGGACACCCTGCTGACCCCCTCGCAGCGCTCCGTCCTCGCCCGGCTCCAGGACGGCGGGCCGGCCACCACCGCGGCGCTGGCCCGGGCCGAGCTCGTCCGGCCCCAGTCGATGCGGCTGACGCTCGGCGCCCTGGAGGACCGGGGGCTGGTGAGCCGCGCCCCCGACCCGGCGGACGGCCGCAAGTCGGTCGTGTCCGTCACCGAGGAGGGGAGCACCGTCCTCGCCGGTGTGCGGGCCGCGAAGCGGGACTGGCTGGCCGACGCGATCACCGCCGAGCTGGACGGCGCCGAACGCCGCACGCTTGCCGAGGCCGTCGGGCTCATCGGCCGTCTGGTCGACACGTGACCCGGCCCGCGGCGGAGACGGCCTCCGGCCACGCACCGGCGCGGCCCGCGAAGGAGGCCCCGGACGCCGGGTTCGGCGCGCGGCTCACCGCACCGCTCCTGATGGGGTCCCTGCTCAACCCGCTCAACACCACGATGATCTCCACCGCCCTGGTGGCCATCGGGCACTCCTTCGGCATCGGGGCCGCCGACACCGCCTGGCTGATCTCGGTCCTCTACCTCGCCAGCGCCGTCGCCCAGCCGGTCCTCGGCAAGCTCGCCGACACCCTCGGCCCGCGCCGCGTCTTCCTGGCCGGCCTCCTCGTCGTCATCGCGTCCGGACTGGTCGGCGCCCTCGCCCCCGGCTTCGGCACGCTCGTCGTCTCCCGGCTGCTGCTCGGCATCGGCACCTCGGCCGCCTACCCGGCCGCCATGGCCGTGCTGCGCGACGAGTCGCACCGGCTCGGCCGGCCCACCCCGCGCCCCGTGCTGGCCCGGCTCAGCTTCGCCGCGCTGGGCAGCGCCGCGGTGGGCCCCGCGCTCGGCGGGCTGCTCGTGTCGGCCGTCGGCTGGCGCGGCATCTTCGCCGTCAACGTGCCGATCGCCCTGCTCGCCCTCGGTGCCGCGCTGCTCTGGGTCCCGGCCGACCCGCCGCGCGGCGCGGCGGCCGGCGGGAGCACGCCGAAGCTCTCCCTCGACCCGCTGGGCATCGCCCTGTTCGCCGGCGCCCTGACGGTGCTGGTCTTCTTCCTGCTCGACCTCGCCGACCCGCGGTGGTGGCTGCTCGCGCCGTTCGCCGTCCTGACCGCGGCCCTGGTCCGGTGGCAGCTGCGCACCCCGCAGCCGTTCATCGACATCCGGATGCTCGCCGGCAACGGCCCCCTGCTGCGGACGTACGCCCGCCACGGGCTCGGCTACCTGCTCATCTACTGCGTCATGTACGGCTTCACGCAGTGGCTGGAGGAGGCCCGCGGCTTCTCCCCGGGGCACACCGGGCTGCTCATGCTGCCGATGTCCGTCACCGCGCTCGTCTGCTCGCTGCTCGGGGCGCGTACGAAGGGCCTGCGCGGCCCGCTCGCCCTGGCCGCCGTGCTGCTCACCGCCGGTGCGGGGATCCTGCTGTTCCTCACCGGCGACACTCCGCTCGCCGTGCTGCTCCTCGCCGGAGCGTGCTTCGGCGCCCCGCAGGGACTCATCGGCACCAGCAACCAGGCAGCCGTCCAGGCCCACGCGCCGCCCGAGAGCATCGGGGCCGCCGCGGGGCTCCAGCGCACCGCCCAGTACATCGGGGCCATCACCGCGTCCAGCCTGATCGCCCTCGCCTACGCCGACGCGACGAGCGACGCGGGGCTGCACCTGATGGCGGCGGTCTCCGTGGTCCTGGCCGTCCTGCTGACCACACTGACCCTCACCGACCGGGCGCTGCGCGCCCGCCCCTGACCAGACCCGCACACCAGACCCCCCACCAGACCCCCACCGGCGTGCGCCCCGCGGCGCCCGCACCCCGATCCGCTCAAGGAGTACGCACATGACCGCCACCGTTCTGGACCCCCGCACCGCCCTCGTCGTCGTCGACCTGCAGAAGGGCATCGTCGGCCTCCCGACGGCCCACCCGGCCGAGGGCGTCGTCGCCAACGCGGCGGTCCTGGCCGACGCCTTCCGCGCCAAGGGCCTCCCGGTCGTCCTGGTCCGCGTGACGGGCGGGGCCCCCGGCCGCACCGAGGGCGCCGCGCGGTCCGGCGAGCCCGCCGCCGACTGGGCCGACCTCGTGCCCGAGCTCGGCCCGCGCGACGGCGACATCGTCGTGACCAAGCAGCAGTGGGGCGCCTTCCACGGCACCGCCCTCGACCTCGAACTGCGCCGCCGCGGCATCACCCAGGTCGTGCTCACCGGCATCGCCACGAGCATCGGCGTCGAGTCCACCGCCCGGGCCGCCCACGAGCACGGCTACCACGTCACCGTCGCCACCGACGCGGTCACCGACATGGACGCCGGCGCCCACCGCAACAGCCTGGAGAAGATCTTCCCGAGGCTCGCCGAGACCGACACCACCGCCGCGATCGCCGCACTCCTCGGCTGAGGCCCGGGCCGGTACGGGGCCGCACGGGTGACATCCGCGGCCCCGGCGGCCGCGCCTGCCTCGTCCCGCGCGTACACGTGCGTTCAGTGGATCAGCGAATCAGTCTGATCAACTGCAAATGCCACCAGTACGCATCATCCGGTCCCTTCCGGTACGGGGTGGGCCGGGCCGGCCCCGGAGGTATCAGCCATGTCCCACGTCGGCATCCCACGCGGGACGGCCCGAAAGCGCCGCTCCGTCGCGCTCCTGGCCACAGGCGTGCTCACGATCCCGGTGCTGGCGGGCTGCTCCTCGGGCGGCGAGGACACCTCCTCGCCGGCCGTCCCGCAGGACATCGCCCCCGCCGCGCGGGAACAGGTGACCGACGGCGCCACCCTCACCTGGGCGGTCGACGCGGTCCCCACCACTCTCAACGCCTTCCAGGCCGACGCGGACACCGCGACCACGCGCGTCACCGGCGCCCTGCTGCCCACGCTCTTCCCCATGGACGCCAAGGGGGAGCCCCGGCTCAACCCCGACTACCTGGAGTCGGCGAAGGTCATCGAGCAGGAGCCCAAGCAGGTCGTCCTCTACAAGCTCAACCAGCAGGCGGTGTGGAGCGACGGCCGGGAGATCGGCGCCCCCGACTTCGTCGCCCAGTGGCGGGCACTGAGCGGCAAGGACTCCGCCTTCTGGACGGCCCGCAACGCCGGCTACGAGCGGATCGAGAAGATCGAGCGCGGCAAGGACGACCTCCAGGTCCGGGTCACCTTCTCCAAGCCGTACGCCGACTGGCGCTCGCTGTTCTCCCCGCTGTACCCGAAGGAGGTGACGGGTTCCCCCGGCACCTTCAACGACGGCGCCCGCGCCACCCTCAAGAACACCGCGGGACCGTTCCGCCTGCGCAGTGTGAACAAGCCGAAGGGGACGGTCGTGCTCGACCGGAACCCGCGCTGGTGGGGCAACGAGGCCAAGCTCGAGTCCCTGGTCTTCCGCGCCGTCGAGCCCGCGAAGCGCACCGACGCCCTGGAGAAGGGCACGGTGGACGTCGCCGACATCGACCCGGCGACGGCGAACGGCATCGCGCGGGCGGGCCGCTACGGCGCCGGGAACGGCGGGCCGCCCGCGCACGGCCCGGGGGCCGACATCACCCCGGCCGCCGCCCTGCGCTCCTGGGCGCTGGCCCACGGTTCGGACGAGGAGGCCGCCGAGACGGCGCAGGCCGCCCGGGAGGAGACCCGGAAGGCCGTTGCGGTGTACGCCGCCGCACAGAAGTCGCTGCGCGGCTTCGCCGTGCGCAAGTCGCTCGAACCCTCCTACACGCAGCTCGCGCTGAACGGCGAGTCCGGACCGCTCTCCGACGACCGGGTGCGCCGCGCCATCGCCCGGACACTGAACCGGCAGGAGCTGGCCGACGCGGTCCTGAAGCCGCTCGGCCTGCCCGCGAAGCCCCCCGGCAGCCACCTGGCCCTGGCCGGGCAGCCCGGGTACAAGGACGGCAGCGGCGCGCTCGGCGAGCAGGACACCAAGGAGGCGCGGGCCCTGCTGGCCGACGCGGGATGGACCCCGGGCGGGGCCGTCCGCGGCACCGAGGACACCAAGGCGGGCAGCGAGGCCGAGAAGGACGGGAAGGCCGAGAAGGCCGAGAAGGACGGGAAGAAGGGCGCGGAGGACGCCGGCGAGAAGTCCGGCGGTGAGGGGGACAAGGCCGGCGGGAAGGCCGGGGACGCGGAGGACGACGACAGCACGGCCTCGCGCGAGGAGGGGACGTACGTCGTCGGCGACGACAAGCCGGGCAGCCGTTCCTCCGACGGCTCCGAGGTCACCGCCCAGGAGCGGCAGCCCGGCGGCCCGGCCGGCGCCTACGCCCCCGCCGGGACCCCGGCCCCGGCCGCGGCCTCCGTCACGGACCGCCTCGGCAAGGGCGGGAAGCCGCTGAGCCTCCGCTTCGTCCTCCCCTCGGGCCCCGGATCGCAGTCCCTGCGCGCCGTCGGGGAGAAGATCGTCACGATGCTGGACTCGATCGGCATCAGCACCCAGGTCACCAAGGTCGCCGACGACAGCTACTTCAAGGACCACGTCGCCTCCGGCGACTACGACCTGGCGCTGTACTCCTGGCCCGCCACCGCCTACCCGGCGACCGACGGGCGGCCGATCTTCGCCAAGCCGGAGCCCGCCACCGACGGCTCGCTGCTCGTCGCGCAGAACTACACCCGGGTCGGCTCGGACCACATCGACCAGCTCTTCGACCGGGCGGTCGCCGAACTCGACACCGACGCGTCGAGGGACCTGCTGAAGCAGGCGGACGCACGGATCTGGGCCGCCGCAGGATCGATTCCGCTGTATCAGCGGCCCCAGCTGGTCGCCGTCGACAAGAAGCTGGCGAACATCGGTGCCTTCGGCTTCGCCGCACCCCGCTACGAGGACATCGGCTTCACCGGCCGCTCAGCGGCCGGCGCCCCGGCGGACCGGAAGAAGTAGCAGGTCGAAGCGGTATCCGCCGCACAGAAGCAGCGTGACTCCCGTGCCCGCCGGCGTCCCCGGCGGGCACGGTCGTGTCGGCCCCGGCCCGTGATCCCGCCGCCCGTGCCCGCCGGCCGCCGGGCCGAACGCCGCCCGTACGATGGCTGGTATCCCGCTGAATATCGGCTGAATCCTGGCTGTGGTCCCGCCCCGGGAACCGGGCCGGGAAGCCCCGGACCCGTCGGGCCCGTACCATGGGACGAGCCGTGGCGTGCCGCCCGGCGGGCGTACGAGGACTCGAGACCGACTGAGACGCCTGATCCCACGATCCGAGAGAAGCGCAAGTCACCCATGCCCACGCGCCACGACATCCGTAACGTAGCCATCGTCGCCCACGTCGACCACGGCAAGACCACGCTGGTCGACGCCATGCTCAAGCAGGCGGGCGCCTTCGCCGCGCACGCCGCCGAGAACCTCGACGAACGCATGATGGACTCGAACGACCTGGAGCGTGAGAAGGGCATCACGATCCTCGCCAAGAACACGGCGGTGAAGTACCACCCCAAGGACGGCGGGGACCCGATCACGATCAACATCATCGACACCCCCGGCCACGCCGACTTCGGCGGCGAGGTCGAGCGCGGTCTGTCGATGGTGGACGCGGTCGTCCTGCTCGTCGACGCCTCCGAGGGCCCGCTGCCCCAGACCCGCTTCGTCCTGCGCAAGGCGCTGACGGCCAAGCTGCCGGTCATCCTCTGCATCAACAAGACGGACCGTCCGGACTCGCGCATCGCCGAGGTCATCGACGAGACGTACGACCTGTTCCTGGACCTGGACGCGGACGAGAACCAGATCGAGTTCCCGATCGTCTACGCCTGCGCCCGTGACGGCGTCGCGTCGCTGACCAAGCCCGAGGACGGCACCGTCCCGGCCGACAGCGACAGCCTGGAGCCGTTCTTCTCCACCATCCTGTCCACGGTCCCGGCCCCCGAGTACGACGCCGAGGCGCCGCTCCAGGCCCACGTCACCAACCTGGACGCCGACAACTTCCTCGGCCGCATCGCGCTCTGCCGCGTCGAGCAGGGCGAGCTGCGCAAGGGCCAGACCGTCACGTGGATCAAGCGCGACGGCACCATGTCCAACGTGCGCGTCACCGAGCTCCTGATGACCGAGGCGCTCACCCGCAAGCCCGCCGAGGTGGCCGGCCCCGGCGACATCTGCGCCGTCGCCGGTTTCCCGGACATCATGATCGGCGAGACGCTGGCCGACCCGGAGAACCCGATCGCGCTGCCGCTGATCACGGTCGACGAGCCCGCCATCTCGATGACCATCGGCACCAACACCTCGCCGCTCGTCGGCAAGGGCGGCAAGGGCCACAAGGTCACCGCCCGCCAGGTGAAGGACCGTCTGGACCGCGAGCTCATCGGCAACGTCTCGCTCCGCGTCCTGGACACCGAGCGCCCGGACGCCTGGGAGGTCCAGGGCCGCGGTGAGCTCGCGCTGGCCATCCTGGTCGAGCAGATGCGCCGTGAGGGCTTCGAGCTGACCGTCGGCAAGCCCGAGGTCGTCACCAAGCAGATCGACGGCAAGACGCACGAGCCGATCGAGCGCATGACCATCGACTCCCCCGAGGAGCACCTCGGCGCCATCACGCAGCTGATGGCGACCCGCAAGGGCCGCATGGAGACGATGACGAACCACGGCTCGGGCTGGGTCCGCATGGAGTGGATCGTGCCCTCCCGCGGCCTCATCGGCTTCCGTACCGAATTCCTGACCCAGACCCGCGGCACGGGCATCGCGCACTCCATCTTCGAGGGCCACGAGCCCTGGTTCGGTGACCTGCGCACCCGGCACAACGGCTCGCTGGTCGCCGACCGCTCGGGCACGGTCACGCCGTTCGCCATGGTCAACCTCCAGGAGCGCGGCGTCATCTTCACGGAGGCCGGCACCGAGGTCTACGAAGGCATGATCATCGGCGAGAACTCCCGCGCCGACGACATGGACGTGAACATCACCAAGGAGAAGAAGCTCACCAACATGCGTGCGGCGTCCGCGGACACCACGGAGAACGTGGTCCCGGCCCGCAAGCTGTCGCTGGAGCAGTCCCTGGAGTTCTGCCGCGAGGACGAGTGCATCGAGGTGACCCCGGAGACCGTGCGCATCCGCAAGGTCGTCCTGGACCAGAAGCAGCGCGGCCGCACGGCCTCGCGCGCGAAGAACGGCTGACCTGATCCGGACCGTCCGCTCCGGGCGGTGAACGGCAGGTACGAGCCATGATCACGAGGTCCGGGCCCCCGCAGACACTGTGGGGGCCCGGACCTTTCGTCAACCGGTTTTCCTGACCGACGTGTCCGCATATCGTGCTCCGCTCTCCGGAACATGTGTTAACGGTCCGTTTCGGGGGTGTCTGTCTGGGATCAGTTTGTCCGGATTTCGGGCAGCCGAGGCTTCCTGATGTTGTCAAACCGAGACCCTTTAAGTGTGGTTTACAGCCCGTCGTTCCTTAATAGTTGGCTCCATTGAGCTCGGGTCAATGGGTCGGCGCACTGTGGGGAGTGCGGACTCACGAGCACACTCGGGGCACTGAAAACGATCGCCGTCAGGGGTGTCGGTGGATCTCTCCAGTGCCCCTCTCGCAGTCAAAAGTGGACTCATGAGGAGGAAACCCATGCGCGGTGCCAAGAGCGCCAAGTGGGTCGCGGGAGCGGCAATCATCGCCCTGGCCGCGACCGCCTGTGGCGGGGGCGACAGTGACGACAGCGGCAACTCCGCTTCCAAGGAGAAGGGCAAGCCGGCGGGCTACGTCTCCATCGACGTCGGCGAGCCGCAGAAGCCGCTGATCCCGGCGGACACGAACGAATCGCTCGGCAGCTACGTCATCCAGTCGCTCTTCACCCAGCTGCTCGACTTCGATGCGGACGGCAAGATCGTCTACACGAACGCCGAGTCCGTGAAGTCGGACGACAACAAGACGTGGACCGTCAAGCTGAAGCCCGGCTGGAAGTTCCACGACGGCACCCCGGTCACGTCCGAGTCGTACATCAAGGCGTGGAACTGGTACGCGAACGTCAAGAACGCCCAGCAGAACGCGTTCTGGTTCGAGGACATCAAGGGCTACGCGGACGTCCACCCCGAGAAGGGCGACCCGAAGGCCACCGAGATGTCCGGTCTGAAGGCGGTCGACGACACCACCTTCACCATCGAGCTCAACAACCCGGTGCCGTACTACGAGTACAAGCTCGGCTACGCGACCTTCGCGCCGCTGCCGGAGGTGTTCTACAAGGACACCAAGGCGTTCGGTCAGGCCCCGGTCGGCAACGGTCCCTACGTCTTCGAGAAGTGGGACCACAAGAAGCTCATCCGGGTCAAGGCCAACCCTGACTACCAGGGTCCGAACAAGGCCAAGAACAAGGGTGTCCTCTTCAAGAACTACGCCACCGTCGAGGCCGCGTACCAGGACCTCCTCTCCGGCAACCTGGACATGATCCGCCAGGTCGGCCCCCGCGACCTGCCGAAGTACAAGTCCGACCTCGGTGACCGCGCGATCGACCAGCCGTACGCGGCCATCCAGTCGCTCGTCCCGACCTTCTACTCGAAGACCTTCAAGGACATCGACCCGAAGGTCCTCCAGGGTCTGTCGATGGCGATCGACCGCGACACGATCACCAAGACCGTGCTCAACGGCACCCGCAAGCCCGCCACCAGCTTCACGCCCCCGGGCGTCGCCGGAAACCAGGACCTGGGCACCGACGTGTTCAAGTTCGACCCGGCGAAGGCCAAGAAGCTCGTGACCGAGGGCGGCGGCGTCCCGGAGAACAAGATCTGGATCCAGTACAACGCCGACGGCGGCCACAAGGAGTGGGTGACCGCGGTCTGCGAGTCCATCCGCAACTCCACCGGGGTCGACTGCGTGCCGGACGCCAAGCCGGACTTCCAGACCGACCTGGAGGCGCGTGACAACGACCAGGTCAAGGCGATGTACCGCGGTGGCTGGGTCGCCGACTACCCGCTGAACGTCAACTTCATGCGGGAGCTGTACGGCACCACCGCCGAGGCCAACAACGGCCGGTTCTCCGACAAGGGGGTCGACGCGGCCTTCAAGAAGGGCGACAACGCGGCGTCCCTCGAGGAGTCGATCAAGGCCTACCAGGACGCCGAGAAGCTGGTCCTCGAGAAGATGCCGGCGATCCCGCTCTGGGAGTACAAGACCAACGGTGGGTACTCCAAGGCCGTCGACAACGTGACCGTCGACTTCCACGGTGACTACAACATCACCGACGTCACGGTCGCCAAGTAACACACGCCTGAGGGCCCCCACTCGGCCATCAGCCGCCCACACCAGGCAGTAGGTCCCGGGGGGCCGCTCTCCGTATCCGGAGGGCGGCCCCTGGGCTGCTTTATCCCTAATCGGAGGCAAACATGGGGCGTTACGTCGCGCGGCGACTGCTCCAGATGATCCCGGTCTTCCTCGGTTCGACCGCCCTGGTCTTCGCCATGATGTACGCGCTGCCCGGAGACCCCGTGCGCGCGCTCGCCGGCGAACAGACCGTCGACCCGACGCAGATCGCGGAAATGAAGAAGGAGCTCGGTCTCGACCTGCCGCTCTGGCACCAGTACTGGAACTACCTCGTGAACCTGTTCCAGGGTGACTTCGGCACAGAGATCGCCAGTGGCCGTCCGGTGGCCGACACCATTTCGGATGCGCTCCCGGTGACCATTCGACTGGCTCTGTTTGCCTTCGTCTTCACCGTGGTCGTCGGCATATCCATGGGCGTGTTCGCCGGCCTGAAAGCAGATGCTCTGCGGGACCGGGGTCTGTTGTTCATCACTCTCCTGCTCATCTCGGTTCCCTCTTTCGTTCTGGGCTTCCTCGCCCAGCACCTGTTCGCCCATAAGCTCGGCTGGATCAGCCCCAACGTGAGTCCAGAGGGCAACTGGAGCGAACTGTTTCTTCCCGCCGTCGTCCTCGGATCGCTCTCACTCGCCTACGTCGCGCGGTTGACCCGCACCTCGGTCGCGGAAAACCTGCGCTCCGACTACATACGCACCGCGGTGGCCAAGGGCCTGCCGCGTCGACGCGTCGTCGGTGTCCACCTGATGCGCAACTCCATGATCCCTGTCGTCACCTTCCTCGGTACCGACCTCGGCGCGCTGCTCGGAGGGGCGGTGGTCACCGAGGGCATCTTCAACGTCCAGGGTGTCGGCCGGGCCGTTTTCGGAGCTCTGCAGCACCGTGAAGGCGCCACGGTCGTCGGCATCGTGACCCTGATTGTCATCGTGTATCTCGTCACCAGTCTGCTCGTCGACCTGCTCTACGCGGTCCTGGACCCGAGGATCCGTTATGCCTGAGGCGCTCAAGGAAGCCACCGCATATGAGCTGGTCGAGACCGGTGACCCAGCTCCCGCCGCACAGGTGGGCAAGCCCCGCAGCCTGTGGTCGGACGCCTGGCACGATCTGCGGCGCAGTCCGCTGTTCGTCGTCTCGGCGATCCTGATCGCTTTCCTGCTCGTGATGTCGATCTTCCCCGGTCTGTTCACCAGCGCCGACCCGCGGTATGCGGACCTCGCCCACCACTACCTCCAGAAGCCCAAGTGGGGGAACTTCTTCGAGGAGGACTGGTTCGGGTACGACGTCCAGGGGCGTTCGATCTACGCGCGTGTCGTGTACGGCGCCCGTGCCTCGATCACCGTTGCGCTGGTCGTCACCGCCCTCGTCACGATCCTGGGCACCGTGGTCGGCATGCTCGCCGGATACTTCGGCGGCTGGATCGACACCTTGCTCTCCCGGGTTACCGACATCTTCTTCGGTGTCCCGTTCATCCTCGGCGCGATGGTCGTCCTGACCTCGTTCGAGGAGCGCAAGATCTGGGTCGTCATCCTGGCCCTGGCCTTCCTCGGCTGGACCCAGATCGCCCGTGTCGCGCGCGGTTCCGTCCTGACGATCAAGCAGGCCGACTACGTGATGGCGGCCAAGGCCCTCGGCGCCTCGACCACCCGCATCCTGCTCCGTCACATCCTGCCCAACGCGATCGCACCGGTGATCGTGGTCGCGACCATCGCGCTCGGCGGCTACATCTCGGCCGAGGCCACGCTGTCCTTCCTGGGCATCGGCCTCGCCGAGCCGACCGTGTCGTGGGGTGTCGACATCTCCTCCGGCCAGGAGCAGCTGCGCAACGCCGCGTTCGTCCTGATCATCCCGTCGGTCATGGTGTCGATCACCGTCCTGGCGTTCATCATGCTCGGCGATGCGGTGCGCAACGCCCTCGACCCCAAGCTGCGCTGAGGGAGGCGTACATGACCATCATCGACAAGACGGCGGATGCCCCCGCTCCGCGCGGTTCCGCCGACGAGAGCGGTCCGCTGCTCGAAGTCCGCGACCTGCACGTGGAGTTCCACACCCGCGACGGCGTGGCCAAGGCCGTGAACGGCGTGAACTACAGCGTCCGCGCGGGCGAGACCCTCGCCGTGCTCGGCGAGTCTGGCTCCGGCAAGTCCGTGACCGCCCAGGCGATCATGGGCATCCTGGACATGCCCCCCGGTCGCATCCCGAAGGGGGAGATCCTCTTCCGCGGCCAGGACATGCTCACCATGTCCAACGAGGAGCGACGGAAGATCCGCGGCCGGAAGATCGCGATGATCTTCCAGGACGCGCTCTCCTCGCTGAACCCGGTGCTCTCCGTGGGCTACCAGCTCGGCGAGATGTTCCGCGTGCACCAGGGCCTCTCCAAGAAGGAGGCCAAGGCCAAGGCCATCGCGCTGATGGACCGGGTGCGCATCCCGGCGGCCAAGGAGCGGGTCAACGACTACCCGCACCAGTTCTCCGGCGGTATGCGCCAGCGCATCATGATCGCCATGGCGCTCGCCCTGGAGCCCGACCTGATCATCGCGGACGAGCCCACCACGGCGCTCGACGTGACCGTCCAGGCCCAGGTCATGGACCTGCTCGCGGAGCTCCAGCGCGACTTCAACATGGGTCTGATCCTGATCACCCACGACCTCGGCGTGGTCGCCGACGTCGCGGACAAGATCGCCGTGATGTACGCGGGCCGGATCGTCGAGACCGCACCGGTCCACGAGATCTACAAGCGCCCGGCGCACCCGTACACCAAGGGTCTGCTGGAGTCGATCCCGCGCCTGGACCAGAAGGGCCAGGAGCTCTACGCGATCAAGGGCCTGCCGCCCAACCTGCTGCACGTGCCGTCCGGCTGCGCCTTCAACCCGCGCTGCACGATGGCGCAGGACATCTGCCGTACGGACATCCCGGCGCTGCGCCCGGTGACCGAGCAGGACGGCACCGAGCTGGTCGGCCGCGGCAGCGCCTGCCACTTCTGGAAGGAGACGATCCATGGCTGAGCTCGGCAAGGAGTCCGTGGACGCCACCCCGAACGTCACCGAAGTGGCGGCGGTCAACGCGGTCACCGGGACGGAGGCCGTGGCCGCCCTCGACGCCCCGGTGTCGCAGGGCGAGCCGATCCTCCAGGTGCGCAACCTGGTCAAGCACTTCCCGCTGACCCAGGGCATCCTGTTCAAGAAGCAGGTCGGCGCGGTCAAGGCCGTGGACGGCATCTCGTTCGACCTCTACCAGGGCGAGACGCTCGGCATCGTGGGCGAGTCCGGCTGCGGCAAGTCCACCGTCGCCAAGCTCCTCATGACGCTGGAGCGGGCCACCGCGGGCGAGGTCTTCTACAAGGGCCAGGACATCACCAAGCTGTCCGGCCGCGCGCTGAAGGCCGTGCGCCGCAACATCCAGATGGTGTTCCAGGACCCGTACACCTCGCTGAACCCGCGCATGACGGTCGGCGACATCATCGGGGAGACCTTCGAGATCCACCCCGAGGTGGCCCCGAAGGGCGAGCGGCGCCGCAAGGTGCAGGACCTGCTGGACGTCGTCGGTCTGAACCCGGAGTACATCAACCGGTACCCGCACCAGTTCTCCGGCGGTCAGCGCCAGCGCATCGGCATCGCCCGCGGCCTCGCGCTCAACCCGGAGATCATCATCTGCGACGAGCCGGTCTCCGCGCTCGACGTGTCGGTGCAGGCCCAGGTCATCAACCTGATGGAGAAGCTCCAGGACGAGTTCAACCTCTCCTACCTCTTCATCGCGCACGACCTGTCGATCGTCCGGCACATCTCGGACCGGGTCGGCGTCATGTACCTCGGCAAGATGGCCGAGATCGGTACGGACACGCAGATCTACGACCACCCGACGCACCCCTACACCCAGGCGCTGCTGTCGGCGGTCCCGGTCCCGGACCCGGACGCCCGTGAGGGCCGCGAGCGGATCATCCTCTCCGGTGACGTCCCCTCGCCGGCGAACCCGCCGTCGGGCTGCCGCTTCCGCACCCGGTGCTGGAAGGCCGAGGACAAGTGCGCCACCGATGTGCCGCTGCTGGCGATCCCCGAGCGCTTCAAGGCCTCGCCGACGCCCGCCGCGCACGAGTCGGCATGCCACTTCGCCGAGGAGAAGGACGTCGTGCACGCGGCGTAGCTCCTGATCCGACCGACGAGGACGCCCGGCCCCCCTCGGGGGCCGGGCGTCCTCGCGTCCCGGCGGCCCCGTACGGCGTACGGCGTAGGCCGACATGCGACGACGTGTCATATGGGGTGATATGAGGCATTGAGCACTCAAGGAACCCTAGGAGGCACTCCATGCGCGGAGCCACACAGGCCAGGTGGGCCGCTTGTGCCGTCGTCGTCGCCCTGACGGCCACGGCCTGCGGCGGCGGGGGCGGCAGTGGTGGCGGCGGCGCGGACGGGATCGTGAGCTCCTCCTGGGGGGACCCGCAGAACCCGCTGGAGCCGGCGAACACCAACGAGGTCCAGGGCGGCAAGGTCCTGGACATGGTCTTCCGGGGACTCGTGCGCTACGACCCCAAGACGGGGGAGGCGAAGAACGAGATCGCCCAGAAGATCGACTCGACGGACTCGCAGAACTTCACGGTCACGATCAAGGACAACTGGACCTTCAGCAACGGCGAGAAGGTCACCGCGAAGTCCTTCGTGGACGCCTGGAACTACGGCGCCGCCCTCAGGAACAACCAGAAGAACGCCTACTTCTTCCAGTACATCGACGGCTACGACAAGGTCCACCCCGAGTCGGGCTCCGCCACCGCCGACACCCTCTCCGGCCTCAAGGTGGTCAACGGCACGACGTTCACGGTCAAGCTGTCGCAGAAGTTCTCGCTCTGGCCCGACACCCTCGGCTACGCCGCCTTCGTGCCGCTGCCCAAGACCTTCTACACCGACCACCAGGCCTGGCTGTCCAAGCCGGTCGGCAACGGCCCGTACACCATCGACCAGTACGCCAAGGGCTCGTCGATGAACCTGCGCCGCTGGGACGGCTACCCGGGCGCGGACAAGGCGCAGAACGGCGGCATCGACCTCAAGGTCTACACGGACAACAACACCGCCTACACCGACCTGACCGCGGGCAACCTCGACCTGGTCGACGACGTGCCGGCCTCGCAGCTCAAGAACGTCAAGGCGGACCTGGGGAACCGGTACATCAACACCCCCGCCGGCATCATCCAGACGCTCGCCTTCCCGTTCTACGAGAAGGCCTGGAGCACACCCGGCGCGATCAAGGTCCGCCAGGGCCTGTCGATGGCGATCAACCGCGACCAGATCACCAGCCAGATCTTCCAGAAGACCCGCACCCCGGCCTCCGACTGGACCTCACCGGTCCTCGGCGCCGACGGCGGCTTCAAGAAGGGCCTGTGCGGCTCGGCGTGCGACTACGACAAGGCGCAGGCCAAGAAGCTGATCGAGGAGGGCGGCGGCATCCCCGGCGGCCAGCTCAAGATCTCGTACAACGCCGACACCGGCTCCCACAAGGAGTGGGTCGACGCGGTCTGCAACAGCATCAACAACGTCATGGGCAACAACAAGGCGTGCGTCGGCGCTCCCGTCGGCACCTTCGCCGACTTCCGCAGCCAGGTGTCCACCCAGAAGCTCACCGGCGCCTGGCGCGCGGGCTGGCAGATGGACTACCCGCTGATCCAGAACTTCCTCCAGCCGCTCTACTACACCAACGCCCCGTCCAACGACGGGAAGTGGAGCGACAAGAAGTTCGACGGCCTGATCGACAAGGCCAACGCCGAGAGCGACAAGGCCACGGCCGTCAGCACCTTCCAGGACGCCGAGAAGGTCCTCGTCGAGCAGATGCCCGTCATCCCGCTCTGGTACCAGAACGGCAGCGCCGGCTACTCGGACCGGGTCGAGAACGTCTCGCTGAACCCCTTCAGCGTCCCGGTGTACGACCAGATCAAGGTCAAGTGACCCGCTGAGGCCGGGGCCGGTGCGGCACACCGCACCCGCCCCGGCCTTCCGGTCCCCGCCCGCCCGCCCGGGAGCTGTCCTGCCGGCCGGGCCGGGGAGCGTGCCCCGGCACCGCACCGCGTGGCACGGCCGGCGGCCGACGACGCCCCGCGCCGCCCCCTCCGCCCCGCGCCGCACGGCACCGGACCCCGCGCCCCGATCCGGCCCGACCGACCAGACACCCCCGACCTCCGGAGCCCCACATGGGACGTTATGTGATCCGGCGGCTGCTGCAGATGATCCCCGTGTTCTTCGGCACCACGCTGCTGATCTTCCTCATGGTGAACGTGATGGGCGACCCCATCGCGGGCCTCTGCGGCGACCGCCAGTGCGACCCCGCGACCGCCGCCCGGCTGCGCACCGAATTCGGCCTCGACCAGCCCGTCTGGCAGCAGTACCTGACCTACATGGGCAACATCTTCACCGGCGACTTCGGCACCGCGTTCAACGGGCAGAAGGTCACGGAGCTGATGGCCACGGCCTTCCCCATCACCATCCGGCTCACCGTCGTCGCGATCGTGTTCGAGATCGTCATCGGCATCAGCCTCGGCGTGGTGACCGGGCTGCGCCGCGGCCGGCCCGTCGACACCTCGGTGCTCGTCCTGACCCTGGTCGTCATCGCCGTGCCCACCTTTGTCACCGGCCTCCTGCTCCAGCTCCTGCTGGGCGTGGAGTGGGGCATCATCAAGCCGTCCGTCTCGCCGGAGGCACCGGTCGACGAGCTCATCGTCCCCGGCCTCGTGCTGGCCTCGGTGTCCCTGGCCTACGTCACCCGGCTCACCCGGACCTCGATCGCCGAGAACGCCCGCGCCGACTACGTCCGCACCGCCGTGGCCAAGGGCCTGCCCCGGCGCCGGGTGGTCGTGCGGCACCTGCTGCGCAACTCCCTCATCCCCGTCGTCACCTTCATCGGCACGGACGTGGGAGCCCTGATGGGCGGAGCGATCGTCACCGAGCGCATCTTCAACATCCACGGAGTCGGCTACCAGCTCTACCAGGGCATCCTCCGCCAGAACTCCCAGACCGTCGTCGGGTTCGTCACCGTCCTGGTCCTGGTCTTCCTGGCCGCGAACCTGATCGTCGACCTCCTGTACGCCGTACTCGACCCGAGGATCCGCTATGCCTGAGCAGCAGCCGTGGGACGAGACGACGGGCAGCGGAGCGATCTCCGGGGCGGGCGCGGGCGGGGCCATGGACCTCGCGGTGGAGGAGGGCACCACCCTGGAGCGGACGCCCGGCGGCCCCGAGGGCACCGGGCCGGCGGGCAAGCCGCGCAGCCTCTGGTCCGACGCCTGGCGCGACCTGCGCCGCAACCCGGTCTTCATCGTCTCCGCACTGGTCATCCTGTTCCTGGTGGTCATCTCGATCTGGCCGTCGCTGATCGCCGACCAGGACCCGCTCGACTGCGACCTGGCGAAGGCCCAGGAGGGCTCCCAGCCGGGCCACCCCTTCGGCTTCGACGGCCAGGGCTGCGACGTCTACACCCGCACCGTCTACGGCGCCCGGACCTCGGTGGCCGTCGGCGTCCTCTCCACTCTCGGGGTCTCACTGCTCGGCGGGGTGCTGGGCGGCCTCGCCGGATTCTTCGGCAAGGGATGGGACGCCGTGCTCTCCCGCATCACGGACGTCTTCTTCGGCATCCCCGTGGTCCTCGGCGGCCTGGTCTTCCTGTCCGTCGTCACCAGCTCCACCGTCTGGCCGGTGATCGGCTTCATCGTGCTGCTGGGCTGGCCCCAGATCGCGCGCATCGCACGCGGCTCGGTCATCACCGCCAAACAGAACGACTACGTCCAGGCGGCCAGGGCGCTGGGGGCCTCCAACCCGCGGATGATGCTGCGGCACATCCTGCCCAACGCCGTCGCGCCGGTCATCGTCGTCGCGACCATCGCCCTGGGCACGTACATCTCGCTGGAGGCGACCCTCTCGTACCTCGGGGTCGGTCTGAAACCGCCGGCCGTCTCCTGGGGCATCGACATCTCGGCCGCTTCCGCGTACGTCCGCAACGCGCCGCACATGCTGCTCTGGCCCGCCGGTGCGCTGGCCGTCACCGTGCTCGCCTTCATCATGCTCGGCGACGCGGTGCGCGACGCCCTCGATCCCAAGCTGCGCTGAGGAGTCCGCTGCCATGTTGCTCGAAGTGCGCGATCTGCACGTGGAGTTCCACACCCGGGACGGGGTCGCCAAGGCCGTCAACGGGGTCAACTACTCGGTGGCCGAGGGCGAGACCCTCGCCGTCCTGGGGGAGTCCGGCTCGGGCAAGTCGGTCACCGCCCAGGCGGTCATGGGCATCCTCGACACACCGCCCGGGAAGATCAGCGGCGGCGAGATCCTGTTCAAGGACCGCGACCTCCTCACGCTCAAGGCCGACGAGCGCCGCCGGATCCGCGGCCAGGAGATGGCCATGATCTTCCAGGACGCGCTGTCCTCGCTGAACCCGGTGCTCAGCGTCGGGCAGCAGCTCGGCGAGATGTTCGTCGTGCACCGCGGGATGTCCCGGGGCGACGCCAGGAACAAGGCCATCGAGCTCATGGACCGGGTGCGCATCCCGGCGGCCCGGGAACGCGTCGGCGACTTCCCCCACCAGTTCTCCGGCGGTATGCGCCAGCGCATCATGATCGCGATGGCCATGGCGCTCGAACCCTCGCTGATCATCGCCGACGAACCCACCACCGCCCTGGACGTGACCGTGCAGGCCCAGGTGATGGACCTCCTGGCGGAGCTCCAGCGGGAGCTCAACATGGGCCTGATCCTGATCACCCACGACCTCGGCGTGGTCGCCGACGTCGCCGACAAGATCGCGGTCATGTACGCCGGCCGGATCGTCGAGACCTCGCCCGTCCACGAGATCTACGCGGCCCCCGCCCACCCGTACACCAAGGGCCTGCTCCGGTCGATCCCGCGCCTGGACCAGAAGGGCCAGGAGCTCTACGCGATCAAGGGCCTGCCGCCCAACCTGCTCCACATCCCGCCCGGCTGCGCCTTCCACCCGCGCTGCCCGATGGCCCAGGCCGTGTGCCGGACCGACGTGCCGCCGCTCTACACCGTGGACGAGAACCGCCGGAGCGCCTGCCACTTCTGGAAGGAGACGCTCGATGCACGCTGACGACGCGGGGCGCGGCGGCGCCGCGGGGGGCTCCACCCTGCTCTCCGAGGCGCGGGAGGCGGACCGCACCCGGCCGTACGCCGAGGGCGACCCGATCCTGGAGGTGCGCGGACTGGTCAAGCACTACCCGCTGACCCGGGGCATCCTCTTCAAGAAGCAGGTCGGCGCGGTCAAAGCGGTCGACGGGGTGGACTTCGACCTGGCGGCGGGCGAGACGCTCGGCATCGTGGGGGAGTCCGGCTGCGGCAAGTCGACCGTGGCGAAGATGCTGGTGAATCTGGAGCCTCCGACCGGGGGAGTGATCCGGTACAAGGGGGAGGACGTCACCCGGCTGTCCGGGCGGGCGCTGAAGGCCGTGCGCCGCAACATCCAGATGGTGTTCCAGGACCCGTACACCTCGCTGAACCCGCGCATGACGGTCGGCGACATCATCGGGGAGCCGTACGAGATCCACCCCGAGGTGGCGCCCAAGGGGAGCCGCCGGCAGAAGGTCCAGGACCTGCTGGACGTCGTCGGTCTCAACCCGGAGTACATCAACCGCTATCCGCACCAGTTCTCCGGCGGCCAGCGCCAGCGCATCGGGATCGCCCGCGGCCTCGCGCTCAACCCGGAGATCATCGTCGCCGACGAGCCGGTCTCCGCGCTCGACGTGTCGGTGCAGGCCCAGGTCGTCAACCTGCTGGACCGTCTGCAGGCCGAGTTCAGCCTGAGCTTCGTGTTCATCGCGCACGACCTGTCGATCGTCCGGCACATCTCGGACCGGGTCGGCGTCATGTACCTCGGCCGGATCGTCGAGATCGGCACGGACCAGGAGATCTACGACCACCCGACGCACCCCTACACCCAGGCCCTGCTGTCGGCGGTCCCGGTGCCCGACCCCACCGCCCGCAGGCAGCGCGAACGGATCATCCTGCACGGCGACGTGCCCTCCCCGGCGAACATCCCGTCGGGATGCCGCTTCCGCACCCGCTGCTGGAAGGCCCAGGAACGGTGCGCTATGGAGGTGCCGCTGCTGGCGGTGCCCGCGGTCTTCCGGGACACGCAGACCCCGGCCCGGCACGACTCGGCGTGCCACTTCGCCGAGGAGAAGCGCGTGGTGCCGCCGGAGGGACCGGGCGGGACGCCCGAGGACACCCCGGACTCCGGTCCCCAGCCGCCGGGTGACGGGGAGTGAGGAACAGGCCCGGGGTTCGTTAACACACAGGCAACTCGTCCGTCGTCGTACCGATATACGGACACCCCACTCTGGAGAACGTACGGCCGTGCGGGTGCCGTGAACCGGCCGGGGCGACCACACGTCGCCCCGGCCGGTTACCCGTTCCCCTCCCTCACCGGAGGTCCCCTTGTCCATCGGCGGACCGCGGTGGAGTATCGCTGAGGTGATACTCACACGGGGAGCCAGAATCACCGGAGCGGTGCTGTGCGCCGTGCTCGCGGCCCTTGTCGCCGCCTGGATCGTGCGGGACCTCCGCGCCGTCGGAGACCCGTCCGCCCTGCTGCGCCACTGGGCGGGCTACACCGACGGCCGGCCGGAGGAGCTGCCCGCCACCCTGCAGGCCGATCCGGTCCTGCTCGTCGTCCACCTCCTCGCCCTGGCCGCCGCGCTGCGCTCCTCGGTGGCGGCGTCCACCCTGGTCGTCACCGGACTGGTCACGTTCGTCCTGCGGCTTCCGGGCGTCTGGACCATCGGCTCGTCCTGGACAGGCGAACGCTTCGGCGACGAGCTCCGCACCCGCGCCCTGATCGGCACCTTCGTCACCCTCGCCGCCTGCCTCGCGCTCGTCGTCACCGGGACCGCCGGCCGCAGACGGTCCGAGGACCTGTACGAGCGGCTGCCCACCCGGCCCGGCCGGGGCGCGGGCGTCACGGCGTTCCTGGTGCTCGGGGCCTCGGGAGCCGTACTGATCGCCTGGGAGGTCCGGCAGCTGTTCACGCTGCCCGACGAGGTGTACCCCGCCTGGTACGTCGGGGGTGAGGTCCTCACGCTCGGGCTGACCGCCGCCCCGCCGGGCTGGAGCGGTGCGGCGCTCGGGGTGATCTGCCTGGTGGTGGCCTGGACCGCGCTCTTCCGTGCCGTCCACTCCCGGCCGCTGGGGATGACCGCCGCCGGACTCCTGCTGGTCTCCGGCGGCTGCGGGATCGCCCGGGCCGTCCACAACGACTGGCTGCGGCACTTCGGGGAGGCGGAGACCGAGCAGCGGCTCGTCATGCTTCACCTCCTTCCTGTTCGCCCTCGCGGGGGCGACGGCGCTGGCGGTGCTGGCCCGCCGGGGCTTCGAGACCACCGACGAGCGGGACCGGGGGTACGGCGGCCACGGCGCCCCGCAGGGCGGCGCGTCCGGCTACGGCTACCCGCAGGGCGGCGCGCCCGGGTACGGCTACCCGCAGACCGGCGGCCCCGGCTACGGCTACCCGCAGACCGGCGGCGGGTACCCTTCCCCACCGCCGCCCTCGTCCCCGCCGCCCGGCTGGTGACACCGCGCTCCCGCCCGGGCGGGAGCGCCTACGGCCGGGGCAGGCCCAGGGACCGCCGCAGGAAGTCCACCTGGAACAGCAGCAGGTTCTCGGCCACCTGCTCCTGCGGGGTCATGTGCGTCACCCCGCTCAGCGGCAGCACCTCGTGCGGACGCCCGGCGGACAGCAGGGCCGAGGAGAGCCGCAGGGCGTGGGCGACCACCACGTTGTCGTCGGCCAGACCGTGGACGATCATCATCGGCCGCACCACGTCGGCCGGTTCGGACAGACCCGCGTCGGTCACCAGGGAGTTGCGGGCGTACACCTCGGGCTGCTCGGCCGGATCGCCGAGGCAGCGCTCGGTGTAGTGGGTGTCGTACAGCCGCCAGTCCGCCACCGGGGCGCCCACGACGGCCGCGTGGAAGACGTCCGGACGGCGCAGCACCGCGAGCGCCGACAGATAACCGCCGAAGGACCAGCCGCGGATCGCCACCTTCGACAGGTCCAGCGGGAACCGCCCCGCCAGCGCGTGCAGCGCCTCGACCTGGTCGTCCAGCGCGAGCGTGAAGTCGTCCCGCACCGCCTTCTCCCAGCCGGGCGAACGGCCCGGCGCGCCCCGGCCGTCGGCGACCACCACGGCGAAACCCTGGTCCGCGAACCACTGGGACGTGAGGTGCGCACGCTGGACGGCGACCACCCGGCGGCCGTGCGGACCGCCGTAGGGGTCCATCAGGACCGGAAGCGGACCGTCCGACTCCCGGTATCCGGTCGGAAGCAGCACGGCGCACGGGATCCGCCGTGCGCCCCCCTCGGTCAGGCGGACCTTCGCGGTCAGGACCGGCTCCTGGGCGAGATCGGCCACGGATGCGATCCGCGCACCGTCCCGCAGCACCTGGACGGTGGTCCCCGGCTGGTCCAGGGAGGCCGACACGAGGACCGTGACACCCCCCGCCCGCACCGCGGAGTGCACCCCGGCGCCCTCGCTGACCCGCTCCACGCCCAGCTCGTTGACCCGGTACACATGGCTCTGCCCCGTCTCGGGGTCCGGCGCGTCCTCGCCCGCGGTCGCCCGCACCAGGATGTCCGACTCCCCGATGTCCAGCACCGCCTGCACGTGCAGCCGGCCGCCGGTCAGCGGCCGCCCGCCGACCGAGAGCACCCGCGCGCCCCCCTCGTCGGCGATGCGCACCAGCTGCCCGTCGGGCGCCCAGGCGGGCACCCCGGAGAAGAGGTCGAGCCAGACCTCGTCCTCGTCGACGTGCACCGTGCGGGTCGCCCCGCTCTCCGTGTCGACGGCCAGGTACCGCTGACTGCGCTGGTCGCGGGCCTGCACCAGGAGCAGCGGCGCGCCGTGCGCCGACCAGTGCGCCCGGGCCAGGTAGGGGAAGCGGGAGCGGTCCCAGACCACCTCGGTGCGGGCCCCCTCCAGATCCGTCAGGAAGAGCCGCACCTCGGCGTCGGCGGTCCCCGCCGCCGGGTAGCCCACCTCCGCCGGCCGGGTCCCGGGGTGCGCCGGATCGGCGATCCACCACCGCTGTACGGCGCTGTCGTCGACCCGGGCGACCAGCAGGCGGTCCGAGTCCGGCGACCACCAGAAACCGCGGTAGCGGCTCATCTCCTCGGCCGCGACGAACTCCGCCACACCGTACGAGACATGGGGCCCCTCCGGCTCCGCGAGCGGCCGGTCGCCGTCACCCTCCGCCCCCACGACCCGCAGCGCCCCGCGCGAGACGTAGGCGACGTGCCGGCCGTCGGGGGAGGGGCGCGGGTCGATCACCGGGCCCGCCACCGGCAGGGCGCGCGCGGTGCCCGCCCGCAGCTCGGCGACGTACGCGGTGCCGGAGAGCGCGAAGGCCGCCAACTCCACGGCGTCGTCCACCGCGTAGCCCACGATGCCCGCGGACCCGTCCCTGACCCGCTCCCGCCGCGCCCTCTCCTGCGCCGACAGCCTCTCCGCCGAACCGCCCAGCAGGGCGTCCGGATCGGCGGCGACGCGCTCCGCACCGGTCCCGGTGTCCAGCACCAGGAGGCGGGTCGTCCGGTCGTCCCCGGAAGCCGACCTGAGGAACACCACCCGCGTCCCATCCGGTGAGACGGTGAAGGCCCGGGGTGCGCCGAGAGTGAACCTCTGGGTGCGGGCGTGCTGGCGAGGAAAAGACAGCTTCTGCGAGGTCATGGCTCCGAACCTAGCCCGCCCCCGCCGGTCCGTGCGCCCCTCGTGCTGCTGTGCCCCGATCAATGCGATGGCACGGATAGTTATGATCCGTAGCGCTCGGTGGGTAAGAACCTGCTGGCTCCATGTGTGCTGCCCGTCCCGACCGTACTGATGGAGGTGAACCGCCGTGGCACTCTCGATTTCGGCGGTGGTGCTGCTGGCGATCGTCGTCTTCCTGCTGATCCGGAAATCCGGACTCAAGGGCGGACACGCGGTGGTCTGCATGCTGCTCGGGTTCTACCTCGCGAGCTCGTCGATCGCCCCGACCATCTCGGAGGTGACGTCGAACGTGGCAGGCATGATCGGGGGGATCAAGTTCTGACGGGCCCGGCGGGCGCCCGCGACAGCGTGGGGCGCGCGGCGCCGGGAGCGGCCGGCTCGTAGGGTGGTCCCATGAAGGACCTTCCCGCCCGCCGTCTGCTCCTGGTGCACGCGCACCCCGACGACGAGTCGATCAACAACGGCGCCACCATGGCCAGGTACGTCGCCGAGGGCGCCCACGTCGCCCTGGTGACGTGCACCCTCGGCGAGGAGGGCGAGGTCATCCCGCCGGGCCTCGCCCACCTCGCGGCGGACCGGGACGGCGGCCTGGGCGACCACCGCGTCGGCGAACTCGCCGCCGCGATGCGGGAGCTCGGGGTCACCGACCACCGGTTCCTGGGCGGCCCCGGCCGCTACCGCGACTCCGGGATGACCGGCACCGAGCAGAACCACCGGCCCGGCGCCTTCTGGGCCGCCGACCTCGACGAGGCGGCCGGCCACCTCGTCGGGGTGATCCGCTCCCTGCGCCCCCAGGTCCTCGTCACGTACGACCCCGACGGCGGCTACGGCCACCCCGACCACATCCAGGCGCACCGCGTCGCGATGCGCGCGGCGGACCTGGCCGCCGACCCCGCCCACGACGCCGGCGCGGGAGCCCCGCACACCGTCGCCAAGATCTACTGGAACCGGGTGCCCCGCACGGTGGCCGAGGAGGCCTTCGCCCTGCTGCGGGACACCGCGCCCGACGCCTTCCCCGGGATCGCCGCGGTCGACGACGTCCCCGGAGTCGTGGACGACTCCGTGATCACCACGGAGATCGACGGCGCGGCCCACGCCGCGGCGAAGACCGCCGCCATGCGCGCGCACGCCACCCAGATCGCCGTCGACGGACCGTTCTTCGCTCTTTCGAACGACCTGGGCCAGCCCGTGTTCACCACCGAGTACTACGAGTTGGTGCGCGGCGCCCCGGGCGGGCGGGACGCCGCCCGGGAGCACGACCTCTTCGCGGGCGTGCCGGACACCGGCACCGCACCGGGAGCACGGTCATGAGCGGCAGGCAGAGGCCGCGCGCCTCGTCGCAGTCGCCGCGCACCAACGCCCCGCCCAGGATCCCCGAGGCGTACGGTCCGGCGGCGCGGCCCGACCCCCGGCGGATCCCGCTGTACGCCGGTCTCGCGGTCCTGGGCGCGGCCGTCGGGCTCGCGGGCGCCCTCGTCCAGGCGGCCCTGTTCCCGGGCGGGTTGCTCCTCGCGCTCGCCGCGTCGGCGGGGCTGTTCTACGGCGGCCGGGTGCTGACCCGGACCCAGCTCGGCGCGCTGGTACCGGCGGTGGGCTGGTTCCTCGCCGTGATGGCCCTGCTCGGCGGGCGGCCCGAGGGCGACTACGTTTTCGGACAGGCGCTCGGCCTGGCGCTCTTCATGCTCGGAGGGATGGTCGTGGCTGTGATCTGTGCCACGATGTCGCGGCTGCCCCGTCCGGCCGACGACACCGGCCGACCCGGCGGGTGATGTGGTATATCCGCCTCCGGATTGCCTCTCCGCGCCGTGACGGGTGCATCCTTGTTCCCCCCGGACGCGGAAAGTCTTACGGTGGCGGCCAGTATGGTGGTGCGCGCGCCGAGCCGTCCCCTGGCCTGCGGCACGGGGGAAGTACGGGCGGCGGAGCCAATCGGGAGAACCTGCTTTGAGTCGTGAAACTGACAGTTCGTCGTCCGGGCCCCAGGGGCGCGGAGGAGCCGCGTACCCGTCGGGTACGCCGCCGTACGGATCACGCCAGTACCCGTCGCTGCACCCGTCCCAGGACGGGCCGGAGGAGACTCCGGAGCCTGTGGATCCGCCTCGGCCCGAGGAGCCCAGAACCGAGACGACGCTGACGACGCGGATCCGGATCAACATCCCGGGCTCGCGTCCGATCCCGCCCGTGGTCATGCGTACGCCGATGAGCGAGACGGACCCGTCCGGCGGGCGCCCCGCCTCCGAGCGGACCGGCGGCACGCCGCGCCCCGGCGCGTCCGGGCCGGCCCCGGGCGGGGCCGCCGGGCCCGGCCCGGCCGCACGGGACGGCGGACCCGCGGCGGAGCCCCCGGCCGAGAGGCCCGCCAAGGAGAAGAGCGGCAGCGACTGGTTCGCCCCGCGCAAGGCGCCGGCCCCGGCGCCCGGTGCGGCTCCGGGCCCGGGAGCGCCCGGCCCCGGCGGGCCCTCCGCCGGCGGTCCTCCCGGCGCGGGCCGCCCGGCGGCGCCCCGTGCGGACGCGCCGTACTTCTCGGACGGTCCGCAGCAGCCCGGCGACCGGGGCGGCGCCCCCCGTCCGGGGCGCAGCGCGCTGGACGACCTCGACGGCGGTCCGCGCCCCGCGCCCGGTCCGCGGCCGCAGGATCCTTCCGGCCCCACCACCGGTCCGGTCACCGGGACTTCGTCCCTGACACCGGACCTGGACCGGCTGGCCGGCCGGACGCCCGCCGGAGGGCCGTCCGGTCCCGGCGGCACCCCTCCGCGGATGTCCGACGACACCGCGATCCTGACGCCGCAGGCGCCCGCACCGGCCCCCGGGCCGGGCGGGAACGTCTCCGGTGACACGCTGACCAGCGGCATCCCCGTCGTCCCGGGGGAGCCCCGCTCGGCGTTCCCCGGCGGCCCCGGAGCGATCCGGCCGCCCGAGGGCGGACGGCCGGGGGGCACGGGTGCCCAGGCGGCCGCCCCCAGGCCCGCGCCGAAGCCGGCGCCCCCCGCCAGGAAGGGCCGGTCCAAGACGGTCCTGCTGGGCGCGGGAGTCGTCGTGCTGTGCGGTGTGGCCTACGGCGCCGGTCTGCTGATGAACCACTCCGAGGTCCCCAAGGGCACCACCGTGCTCGGCGTCGACATCGGCGGCGGCACGAAGGAGCAGGCCGTCAGCAAGCTCGACGCCGCCCTCGGCGAGCGGGCCCAGGCCCCGCTGCGGCTGTCCGTGGACGGCAAGGAGCAGGAGCTCTCCCCGGACAAGGCCGGCCTCACCCTGGACAGCCAGGAGACGGTCCGCGGCGCCGCGGGCAGCGACTACAACCCGGTGTCGGTGATCGGTTCCCTGTTCGGCGGGGCGCGCCCCGCCGACCCGGTGATCCCGGTCGACGAGGAGAAGCTCGGCGTCGCGCTGACGGACCTGGCGGGGACCGCGGGCGCCTCCAACGACGGCACGATCAGGTTCGAGCCGAACAAGGCCGTGCCCGTCCCGGGCAGGTCGGGCGACGCGCTGGACGTCAACCGTTCGATGATCTCCGTGCGCGACGCCTATCGCGCGCAGGTCCAGACCGGCCGGCCGGCCGTCGTCGAACTGCCCGTCGCGGCCTCCGAGCCCACCATCACCCAGGCCGAACTGGACCGGGCGATGAAGGAGTTCGCCGAGCCCGCGATGTCCGGGCTGATCACCATCAAGGCCGGGCCCAAGTCGATCGACTTCGGCCCCGCCCGGTCCCTGCCGCAGATCCTGTCCATGAAGCCGGTCGACGGGAAGCTGATCCCGGTCTACGACCGGAAGGCGATCGACACCCTGCTCGACGGTGTCTTCGACGGAATCATGATCACCAAGGGCGACGGGACGAAGCACCAGGTCAGCTCGACCGACGTGGCCCAGGCCATGCAGGGCGCCCTGCTCGGCAGGACACCCGCCGAGCGCACCGTGGCGATCGACCTGAGCGGCGAGGGCTGACCGGCCCGCGGACCCGTGAAAGGCGCCACCCCCGTCCGGACCTCCGGACGGGGGTGGCGCCTTCTCCCGTCCCTACGGGAAGGAGACCACCTGGGAGGGCACGGTGGAGGTGCCCGACGTGGGTGACCCGGTGTCGTTGATGACGTGGTCGTACTGTCCCTGGCCGCCCAGGGACACGACGATCAGGTCGTGGAACTTCACCCCGGGTTTCACCGGGGCCTGGAAGCCGTGCTGCTGACGGATGGTCGGATCGACGTTGAAGAAGCAGTAACTGCCCATGCCCCAGCCCTCGTGGGTGGTCACGGAGTCGTCGACCTTGTAGCCGGCGTAGCCCTTGATGTCGCCGTTCTGGATGGCGGCCTGGTCGGGGGCGTCGTACGCCTTCTCGTTCTGGAAGAAGATCGTCCTGCCGTTCTCGCCGGACCACTGGACGTCGTACTTGTTGAAGTGCTCGACGAACAGCCCGGTGGCCAGCACGTCGTCGCCCTTGACGTGGACGCCGTAGTCGGCCCGGTTGGTCTCCCAGCCGACCCCGTCCCCGTGGTCGGCGCGCCAGACCCAGGTGTGGTCGATGATCGTGTCGTCGCTGTTGACGACGATGCTGGTGGTCGCCTTGCCGGGGCCGGCTCCGCCGATGCGGACGAACACGTCCTGGAGGCTGGTCGGGTTGGCCGCGTGGTCGCCCGACGCGCCGTCGGGGCCGACCTCGACGAGCGTCTCGGAGTTGACCGGACCGGCGTCGACGAGGAGTCCGGCGAGCTTGACGCCGTCCACGTCACCGACCTTGATCGCGGTCACCCCGTTGTCCGGGATGATCGTGGCGAGGCCGAGGCCGAGCGCGACGGTGTTCGCCCGGTCGATCCGGATGGGCTCGTCGACGTGGTAGACGCCCGGGGTGAACAGCAGGTGCAGGCCCTGCTCCACAGCCGCGTTGATGGTCTGGGCGGTCGCCCCGGGCTTCACGACGTAGAACTGGTCCAGGGGGAGGGACTCGCCCTGCGGGGTGCCGTTCCAGGAGACACCGCGCGCGTCGGTGCGCTTGGCGGGGACGAAGACCTTGTAGGCGTCGCCGTCGAGGTAGAGGAAGGGCTTCTCGCGGGAGACCGGGGTGGTGTCCAGGGTGGTGTAGGGCGGCTCGGGGAAGCTCTGGGCGGGGGCGCCCTCCACACCGGAGAAGGTCATGTTCCAGACGCCGTTGCCCCAGCCGCCGATGGAGCTGTCGCGGGTGTACCACTGCTGCTGCGAGTAGGGGCTGACCTGGCCGTCGATCTTGCTGTCGGCGATGTAGCCGCCGCTCGCCCATCCGTAGCCGTCGGGTGCCAGGTTGAGCCCGCCCTTGACGTGCATGCGGCGGAACGGGGCGGCCTGGGAGACGGCCCAGCGGTTGGTGCCGTTGACGGGGTTGAGGGCGAGGTTCTCGGCCGAACGCCAGAAGTTCTGGGTGGCGTTGCCGTCGAACCAGCCCGCGTCGACGGTGACGTCCCCGTTGAACGTCGTGTCGTCGGGCTTGAGTCCGAGGCCCGCGATGGAGGTGTAGAAGCCGATCTGGGCGTTGATGTTGTCGTAGGTGCCCGGCTTGAACATCAGCGCGTAGCGGTCGCTGCCGAACTGCGCGGACTCCTGCTTCTCGAAGATCTCGTCGACCTTGCCCTGGATGTCCGGCGTCGACGGGTCGAAGACCAGCACGTTGGGGCCGAGGTCACCCCCGCCGGGCACCTCCTGGGCCTCGTCGCCGAACGCCGACTGGGCGGTCGGGAAGGCCATGAGCAGCGAAACGGCGAGAGCGGCGACCCCGAGCGTCCGGGAGCGACGGCGGCGGGGTGCGGTGGGGGCCGCGGGATTCGTGGGGGGAACTTGCATGGATGACGTCTCCTGGGTCGTGGTGTGGGGCACGACGGAACCTCGAAAGAGTGAGAGAGCGCTCTCTCGTCTCGCCGATGTAACCGCTCTCAGCCTGGACACGTCAATAGGTGTGCGCCAGGAGGCTCCGGAGACCGCGATACGGGCAACCTCTGACGCCGTACGCGCGCCGATTGGCCCGATCTGTTCCGGATCACCCGTCCCGTGCGTTCACAGGGTGGCGGATCGGCCCGTCCGCCGTGACCGCCGTGACCGGCCCCGCACCCGCGTGTCCGCCGGGGCGGTGCCCGCCGTGCCCGCCGGACCCGGTCAGTTCAGCAGGGCCCTGGCCGCCCGGGCGCGGCGGCGGATCTCCTCGGCCGCCGCCGGCTCGATACCGTCGACGATCTCCGCGTACGTCTCCATCTCCGCCGCGCCCCGCAGGAACTCCCCGCGCTGCACCAGGAGCTGGGCCCGCTCGTAGCGGAGCGCCGCCGGGTGCGAGGGCAGCAGCAGGGAGAGTTCGAGCGCCCACAGGGCCACGTCCGTGCGCTCCGGGCGTGCCGCCGCCCAGGCCCGGACGTTGTTGAGGATCCGCAGCACCGTCTCCAGCGGCCGGGCGGGCACCAGCATCGACGCCTCCAGCGGGACGCCGGTCGCCCCCGCCACCATCAGCTTCGCGTCCTCACCGCTCATCGGGGCGCCACCGGCGAACGGATCCGCCAGCACCCGCTCGGCCGGATCGCCGAAGCCGACCACGAAGTGGCCCGGCAGGGCCACCCCGTAGACGGGCGCCCCGGCCCTCCGCGCCACCTCGATCCAGACCACGGACAGCAGGATGGGCAGTCCTCCGCGCCGCCGCAGGACCTGCTGGAGGACCGACGAGTCCAGCCGCTGGTAGTCCTGCGGCGACCCCGCGAAACCGTTCCGTCCGCCCAGGAGTTCGGCCAGCGCGGACGCCCAGGCGCGGGCGTCGCGGATGCCGTGGGGGAGGAGCCCCGCCAGCCGGTCCAGCTCGATCTGCGCCGCGTCGACGCCGTACGGATCGGCGGTGCCGGGCGACGGCGGGGAGGCCTCTGCGCCCAGCAGCAGGCAGAGCAGGGCGAGGTCAGGCCGTTCGGCGCGCGCCTCCTCGGCGAACCGCCGCCGTCGTTCTGCCGTTCCCGGGTCCTCGGCGCTCATGTGTGCCACGTGTCCCTGCTGCTGTCTGCGCTACGCGGACCGGAAGTGGTGGTAGCGGTGGTGGGGGGCGAAGCCCATGCGGTCGTACAGCGCACGGGCACCGTCGTTGTCGGACTCCACCTGGAGCCAGGCGGCCGATGCGCCCTCCTCCAGCGCCGTGCGGGCCAGCGCCGCCATGACGGCGGTGGCCAGGCCGCGGCGCCGGTGCTCCGGTGCCACCTCGACCGCCATGAACCCCGCCCAGCGGCCGTCCACCACGCACCGTCCGATCGCGGCCGGAGCCCCTGACGGACCGTCGCCCGGTACGGAGGCGAACCATACCGAGGGGCCGCTGCCCAGGACCTCCAGGACGTGCGGTCCCGGCGTCCCGGCGCGCTGGTACCGGGCGAGCCACGCCGCGTCCGGCCGCCGGGCCGTCCGCACCGCGGAGACGTCCGCGGCCAGGTCGCCGACCGGGGCCAGCGGGGCGACGCGCACCTCGGCCGTCACCTCGCGCCGCCATCCGTGGGCCTCCAGGTCCGCGCAGAGCCGCTCCTGGGTGCCCTCGGCGCCCGTCGCGGCCTGGACGCGGGCGGGCAGGCCGCGTTCCGCGTACCAGTGCCGGACACGCCCGAGCGCCTCACCGAGCGGGAGGCCCGGATCGCCGAGCGGCAGCACGGAGTTGGCGCGGCGGGTGAAACCGCCGGCCGCGCGCAGCCGCCAGCCGCCCAGGAGTTCGCTCTCCACGGGCTGCCAGGCGCGCGCGGTGACCGGGGCGAGCTCGCCGAAGGAGGCCGCGGGGCCGCGGCGGCGCGCCGGCGCCGGGGGCACCACCTTGCCCGCCACCAGCGAGGACTCCGCGATCCGGACGCTCTCGCCGCTCCTCGTGGTGACCGAGAGCACACCCTCGTCCCACGATGTGAGAACCCCGATCGTGTCGGTGAACTTCGCGTTCTCGCCCGGGGTGTCGACGGCGCGTCGCACGGACACCCGTTTTCCCACGTCAGCGGGCGTTATGCGAACTTCGAGCCGTCCGCCCATGGTGAATTCCACAGCTCTCTCTGCCCCTCCTGTTCGGATCGTGCCCCGGAACGGAGATACTAGGGGCGGGCATCGACGACGCCGCGCTCCCGCGCGAGAGCCAACGCCCTACCGAGGAGGAACGACAGCGTGACCTACGTCATCGCGCAGCCTTGTGTCGACGTGAAGGACAAGGCCTGCATCGAAGAGTGCCCCGTCGACTGCATCTACGAGGGCTCACGGTCCTTGTACATCCATCCGGACGAGTGCGTCGACTGCGGAGCCTGCGAGCCGGTCTGCCCGGTCGAGGCGATCTTCTACGAGGACGACACCCCGGAGGAGTGGAAGGACTACTACAAGGCGAACGTCGAGTTCTTCGACGACCTCGGCTCACCGGGCGGCGCCTCCAAGCTGGGCCTGATCGAGCGCGACCACGCGTTCATCGCCGCGCTGCCGCCGCAGAACCAGTAGGCGGCACCACCAGCGCCGCCCGGTCCCGTACGGCTTGTCACCGTGCGGGACCGAGGTGTTTCCGGCCGCCCCGCACCCGTACGAGAAAGCAGAGTTCCGTGTCCGAAGCAGTTCCCGTCTCCTCCCGTCTCCCGGTCTTCCCCTGGGACAGGCTCGCGCCCTTCAAGGCGACGGCCGCGGCCCATCCGGACGGCATCGTGGACCTGTCGGTCGGCACCCCCGTCGACCCGGTGCCCGAGCTGATCCAGCAGGCGCTGATCGCGGCGGCGGACAGCCCCGGGTATCCGACGGTGTGGGGGACCGGGGCGCTGCGGGACGCCCTGACCGGCTGGGTGGAGCGCAGGCTCGGCGCGGTGGACGTGACCCACGCGAACGTGCTGCCCGTCGTCGGCTCCAAGGAGTTCGTCGCCTGGCTGCCGACCCAGCTCGGTCTCGGCGCGGGCGACCGGGTGGCCCACCCCCGGCTCGCCTACCCGACCTACGAGGTCGGCGCGCGGCTCTGCGGCGCCGAGTCCGTCGTCTACGACGACCCGACGGAGCTGGACCCCGAGGGCCTGAAGCTGCTCTGGCTCAACTCGCCGTCCAACCCGACGGGCCGCGTCCTGCCGAAGGACGAGCTGACCCGGATCGTGGCCTGGGCGCGCGAGCACGGGGTGCTGGTCGTCAGCGACGAGTGCTACCTGGAGCTCGGCTGGGAGGCCGAGCCGGTGTCCGTGCTCCACGCGGACGTCTGCGGCGGGACGTACGAGGGCGTCGTCGCCGTCCACTCGCTCTCCAAGCGCTCCAACCTCGCCGGTTACCGCGCGGCCTTCGTCGCGGGTGACGCGGCCGTCCTCGGCGAACTGCTGCAGATCCGCAAGCACGGCGGCATGATGACGCCGGCCCCGGTCCAGGCGGCCACGGTCGCGGCGCTGGGCGACGACGCGCACGTGGCCCGGCAGCGGGCGCGGTACGCGCGGCGGCGCACCGTCCTGCGGGCGGCGCTGGAGGCCCACGGCTTCCGGATCGAGCACAGCGAGGCGAGCCTCTACCTCTGGGCCACCCGCGACGAACCGTGCTGGGAGACCGTGGAGCACCTCGCCGGGCTGGGCGTCCTGGTGGCGCCGGGCGACTTCTACGGACCGGCCGGAGACCGCTTCGTACGGGTCGCGCTGACGGCCTCGGACGAGCGGGTGGACGCGGCGGTCGCCCGGCTGTCCTGACGGGCGCGGACATGCCGAGGCGCCCCGGGAGTGCGTACTCCCGGGGCGCCTTCGCGCGTGCGTGCCGCGCGCGGTCCGGCGGATCAGCCGATCGGCAGGCCCTGCGTGGGCAGCCCCTCGGTCGGCAGGTTCTTGGTCGGCAGGGCGTCGTCCGTCAGCTCGCCGTCCGCGGCCGCGTCACCGGCGGTCTGCAGGGTCTTGCCGGCGGCGGGGAGGGTCGTGCCGACCACCTTGCCGCCGGTCTCGTTCGCCACCTGCGAGCCCTGCTTGGCACCGGAGTCCAGCGTGCTGCTCAGGCCCGCGCCGTCGAGCGAGGTCAGGCCGCCGAGGGCGGGGGTCTGCGGGAGTCCCGCGGCGCCCGCCGTACCGGCCGCGCCGACCACGGGGGCCGCACCTGCGGCGATCAGCAGCGCGGCACGGGCGATCCGACGGGTCAGGGGGAGGGACATGATGCTCCTTCGGCGGGGACGTCAACGGTCTCGGCGGATGTGGAATCCGCCTGTCCGGTGATCGGACGCACTGAACAACCGGTCCGGGGGCGGGGAAGGTTGCGGGGCACCCGGGCAAAGACTGGGTAATGCGTCCGATAATCCGCGCGGTCGCGCCCCGGGCTCCCGGGGTCGCGCGTACACAACTGACGAACCGTCACTTCCCTTGTCGCGCAAGGGAATACGCGCACAGGGCGGGCGGGTGCACGGGGTCGCGGCGGCGGGATTCCGGTGGGTGCCGCACGGCCCGGACGGAGGACGGTCCGTACTACTGAGCGAGCCTCATCCGGACGCTCGTGGTGTCCGCGCGCCCGTCCCCCTCGCGTGCCGTCCGCCAGCCGGTGTCCGCGGTCCACACCCGGCCCCCGTAGGAGACCTCGTCGATCCGCAGGGTCCCGGAGCGCGCGACCGCCCAGTGGGCGAGTTCCCAGCCCCGGCCGGCCGCGTCGTCCGCCTCCGCGGGCACCGGCACCGACACCGCGCCGGCCGCGGAGGCGCCCGCCGAGCCGGTGGACGGCAGGAGGTCCTTGCCGAAGGCGTGCACCAGATCGCTCCGCACCTCGGCCGCGTCCCCGGGGCCCTCGGCGGTCGTCGGCGCCGGGGAGCAGGTCAGCGAGGCGGGGGAGCGCCCGGTCAGCGCGGCGGCCAGCAGCGCGGAGTCCGGCTCGTGCTTGGCGTACGCCTGCGGGAACCCGCTCTTCTGCACCTTCTGGGCCGCGACGGTCAGCGGCAGGCGCGAGTAGCCGGGGACCTCGGCCAGGTGCTCGTAGAACTTCCCCGCCGAGTAGACCGGGTCCATGATCTCGGCGGGCGTGCCCCAGCCCTGCGAGGGACGCTGCTGGAAGAGCCCGAGCGAGTCCCGGTCACCGTGGTCGATGTTGCGCAGCGCGGACTCCTGCAGGGCGGTCGCCAGCGCGATGGTCACCGCGCGCTCCGGCAGCCCGCGGGTGGTGCCCACGGCCGAGATCGTGGCGGCGTTGGCGGCCTGCTCGGGGCTCAGCTCGTACGTCCGCCCCTCGCCCCCGCCGGCCGGTCCCACGGTGCACCGGGGCGCGCCCTTGTGTCCGGAGAGGTACTGCAGGGCCAGATAGCCGGCCAGCGCCACGAGCACGGCGAAGGCGGCCGCGGTACGGAAGAGGCGGCTGCGGCGGGGGGAGGAACTCGTCCTGGGCACGGGGCCAACCGTACTGGAGGGTACGAGCGGCCCCGCGCCCGAAGTCCCTTAGGGTCGTGGCCATGGATGGACACACGATCGACCTCGCCCTGGACGGCCCGGAGCTCACCGCCCGGCTCGTCGACTTCCCGTCGGTCAGCGGGCAGGAGAAGGAGCTCGCCGACGCCATCGAGGCGGCCCTGCGCCCGCTGCCGCACCTGACCGTCGACCGCCACGGCAACAACGTGGTGGCGCGGACGCGGCTGGGCCGGGCCGAACGTGTCGTCCTGGCCGGCCACATCGACACGGTCCCGATCGCGGACAACGTGCCGTCCCGGCTCGACGCCGACGGCGTGCTCTGGGGGTGCGGGACCACCGACATGAAGTCGGGTGTGGCCGTCCAGCTCCGGATCGCGGCGACCGTGCCGGAGCCCAACCGCGACCTGACCTTCGTCTTCTACGACAACGAGGAGGTCGCCGCCCAGCACAACGGCCTCGGGCACGTCGCCGAGGCGCACCCCGACTGGCTCGAAGCGGACTTCGCCGTGCTCCTGGAGCCCTCCGACGCCCAGGTCGAGGGCGGCTGCCAGGGCACCCTCCGGGTGCACCTGCGGCTGGAGGGGGAGCGGGCCCACTCCGCACGCAGCTGGATGGGCTCCAACGCGATCCACGCCGCCACCCCGGTGCTGGCCAGGCTGGCCGCGTACGAGCCGCGCCGCCCGGTGATCGACGGTCTGGAGTACCGCGAGGGGCTCAACGCCGTCGGCATCGAGGGCGGCGTCGCCACCAACGTCATCCCGGACTCCTGCACCGTGGTCGTCAACTACCGGTACGCCCCCGACCTGGCGCCCGAGGAGGCCGAGGCGCACGTCCGGGAGGTCTTCGCGGACTGCGGGGTCGCCGGCTTCACCGTCGACGACCACTCCGGAGCCGCGATGCCCGGACTCTCCCACCCCGCGGCCAAGGCGTTCATGGAGGCCGTCGGCGGCACCGCCCAGCCCAAGTTCGGCTGGACCGACGTCTCCCGGTTCGGCGCGCTCGGCGTCCCCGCGGTGAACTACGGCCCCGGGGACGCGCTCTTCGCGCACAAGCGGGACGAGCACGTGGTGGTCGACCGCATCACCCACTGCGAGGAGCGGCTGCGCTCCTGGCTCACCAGCTGACGCACGGCATTCCCCTGCGCGTAACCTCCACCGATCTACGCTGAAGCGACACACGCACATCGCAGGTCGGCGGAGGGAGCAGGACATGGGCAACCCGGAGGACGCACGGATCCCGGACGGCGCGCGGATCCCCGAGGACGCGGTCGGGCCCGGGGGTGCGGTCAGGCCCGAGGAGCAGCGGCTGGGCCCGGTGCTGCGGCGCAGGGAGCAGGTCCAGCCGGGCACCACCGACCAGCGGCTGCTGGACTCCGAGGGCGACTCGGAATGGGTCCACACCGACCCCTGGCGGGTCATGCGGATCCAGTCGGAGTTCGTGGAGGGCTTCGGCGCACTGGCCGAACTGCCGAGCGCCATCAGCGTCTTCGGGTCGGCCCGCACCCCCGAGGGCGGAGCGGACTACGAAGCGGGCGTCCGGATCGGCAAGGCGCTGGTCGAGGCCGGGTTCGCCGTGATCACGGGCGGTGGCCCCGGGGCGATGGAGGCCGCGAACAAGGGGGCGCGGGACGCCAAGGGCGTCTCCGTGGGGCTCGGCATCGAGCTGCCCTTCGAGTCCGGGCTGAATCCCCATGTCGACATCGGCGTCAACTTCCGCTACTTCTTCGTCCGCAAGACGATGTTCGTCAAGTACGCCCAGGGGTTCGTCGTGCTGCCCGGCGGCCTGGGCACGCTCGACGAGCTCTTCGAGGCGCTGACCCTGGTCCAGACCGGCAAGGTGACCCGCTTCCCGATCGTCCTCTTCGGCACCGCGTACTGGGGCGGACTGGTCGACTGGCTGCGGGACACGGTGGTGGCGGGCGGCAAGGCGTCCGCGCACGACCTGATGCTGTTCCACGTCACGGACGACGTGGACGAGGCGGTCCGCCTGGTCACCAAGGAGGTCGGCCGCTGACCCGCCCCGGCCGCTGACCCGCCCCGGCGCCGGACCGTCCGTCCGGCGGCGGGCCGCCGACGCCGTGCCGGGACGCGCCGGCCCGGCACGGCAGGAACCGGCGGCGGGGCCCCGCACCCCCGACGACGCACGGGCCACCGCCCCGCCGGGCGGAGGCCGGCCCCGGTCGGCCGGTGGACGGGCCCGCGGGGCGGTGCTCCCGGCTCGGCCCGGAGACCTTGGCCTAGGCCAGGCCCCGCCGTGCGACAGCCGGCGGCCGGTGGCCCGCGACGGACGCCACCATGTCCAGGACCTGGCGGGTCTCGGCCACCTCGTGCACGCGGTACACCCGCGCCCCGAGCCACGCCGACACGGCCGTCGTCGCCAGCGTGCCGATCACGCGCTCCTTGACCGGCCGGTCCAGCGTCTCCCCCACGAAGTCCTTGTTGGAGAGGGAGACCAGCACCGGCCAGCCGGTGGCCGTCATCTCGTCCAGCCGGCGCGTGGCCTCCAGCGAGTGACGGGTGTTCTTGCCGAAGTCGTGCCCCGGGTCGATCATGATCCCGTCCGGCCTCACCCCGAGCCCGACGGCCCGTTCCGCGAGGCCCAGGGTCACCCGCAGGATGTCCGACACGACGTCGTCGTAGGCGATCCGGTGCGGCCTGGTGCGGGGTTCCGCGCCGCCCGCGTGGGTGCAGACGAGCCCCGCCCCGTACCGCGCGGCCACCTCCGCCAGCTTCGGGTCGACCCCTCCCCACGCGTCGTTCAGCAGGTCGGCGCCGGCCTCGCAGACGGCCTCGCCGACGTCGTGCCGCCAGGTGTCCACACTGATCACCACGTCCGGGTGACGGCGGCGCACCTCGGCGACGAAGCCCACCGTGCGGCGCGCCTCCTCCTGCGCCGTCACCTCCTCGCCGGGACCTGCCTTCACCCCGCCGATGTCGATGATCGCGGCGCCCTCCGCCACGGCCTGCTCGACCCGGGCGAGCGCGGGTTCGTCACGGAACGTCGCCCCCTGGTCGTAGAAGGAGTCGGGCGTCCGGTTGACGATCGCCATGACCACCGGCTCGTGCGGCCCGAACTCCCGCCGCCCCAGCCTCAGCGCCCCGCTTCGCATCCTGCTTCCTCCCTGTAGCCCGCCTGCGACCCTAACCGCCGGTCCCGCATGGCACGATCTGACCTGGACAGGTATTCCGCTTCCGGGGAGATGCACGTGTTCTGGTTCTTGCTGATCACGATGGCCGTGGTCGTGGCCGCGGTCACCCTGGCGGTGGTCGGCGGCGGCGGAAGCCCGGTGCTGCAGGACGTCGAGCCGGAGCGGCTCACCGACCCGCTGCCCGCGAACCGCCCCGTCGGCCGGGCCGACGTCGAGGCCCTGCGGCTGCCCATGGCGGTGCGCGGCTACCGGATGACGGACGTGGACGAGGCCCTCGGCCGGCTCGGTGCCGAGCTCGCCGAGCGGGACGCCCACATCGCCGAGCTGGAGTCGGCCCTCGCCGGGGCCCAGGCCACCGCGGTGAACGGCGGTCCCGACCTGTACAAGCGTCCCGACGGCGGTTCCGGTGAGGACGGCGGACCGGACGCGGAGGGCGAGCGGTGAGCGGGGCCGAACCGGCCGCCGACGGGCGCCCGCGCTGCCCGTGGGGCCTGTCCACGGAGGACTACCTCGCCTATCACGACACCGAGTGGGGACGCCCGGTCCACGGCGACGACGCGCTCTTCGAACGGCTCTGCCTGGAGGCGTTCCAGTCGGGCCTGTCCTGGCTGACGATCCTGCGTCGCCGCGAGGGCTTCCGCACGGCGTTCGCCGGTTTCCGCATCGCGGCCGTGGCGGAGTTCACCGACGCCGACAAGGAGCGGCTCCTCGCCGACGCCGGGATCATCCGCAACCGCGCCAAGATCGACGCCACGCTCGCCAACGCCCGGGTGCTGGCCGGCTGGGGCGAGGGCGAACTGGACGCGCTGATCTGGTCCCACGCCCCGGACCCGGCCGGCCGGCCGGTCCCGCGCACCCTCGGTGACGTCCCGGCGCACACCCCGGAGTCCACGGCGCTGGCCAAGGACCTGAAGAAGCGGTCCCTCCGCTTCGTCGGTCCCACCACCGCCTACGCCCTGATGCAGGCCTGCGGTCTGGTCGACGACCACCTGGCCGGCTGCGTGGCCCGGGGCGGCGGCCGGTAGCCCTACTCGCCCAGGTACACCGGCGGCCGCTTGGCCAGGAACGCCTCGACCGCGATCGTGTGGTCCCGCGACGCGCCCGCCGCCGTCTGGAGTGCGTCCTCCTTCTCCAGCGTCTCGTCCAGCGTGTGGCCGGCGCCGTACGCCATGGACGCCTTCAGGGCCGCGTACGCCACCGTCGGCCCCTGCGCCAGGGCCCGGGCCAGCGTCCGCGCCTCCTCCGCCAGATCGGCCGCGGGCACCACCTTGTTCGCGATGCCCAGCTCGAACGCCTCCTGGGCGGTGATCGAGCGCGGGAAGAACAGCAGGTCGGCCGCGCGGCTCGCCCCGATCAGCCGCGGCAGGGTCCAGGAGACGCCCGAGTCGGCGGTCAGCGCGACGCCCGCGAAGGACGTGTTGAAGGCGGCGGAGTCGGCGACCACGCGGTAGTCGGCGGCCAGCGCGAAGCCGAAGCCCGCCCCCGCGGCGACCCCGTTCACCCCGGCGACGACGGGCTTCGCCATCCCGGTGAGAGCGCGGACGATCGGGTTGTAGTGCTCCCGCACCGTGCTCAGCGCGTTGCCGCCGTCCGGCTCGCGGGCCTCGGCGAGCTTGGCGACGTGCTCCTTGAGGTCCTGGCCGACGCAGAAGGCGCGCCCGGTGGCCGTGAGCAGGACGGCCCGTACGGCGGGGTCGTCCGCGACGGCCCGGAGCGCGTCGCGCAGCGCGACCTTCGCCGCGGTGTTCATGGCGTTCATCGCGTCGGGGCGGTTGAGCGTGATCGTCGCGAGTCCGTCGCTCACGTCCATGAGCACCGGGTCGGTCGTGGTGTCGGCCAGGTCGGCCATTGCGGGGTCTCCTTACGGCGCCGGCGGCGTTGCCTGTCCGGGCCAGCATGGCGGACTTCCGGTGGGCCGGACATGTGACCTGCGTCTAACGATTGGACCTCGGCTGAGGGGTGAAGGCGGCGCAGTATCGCAGCCGGATCGCCGAATTAGGTGGTTTTGGGAAAGTGCGTTGCGCAAGCGATGCCGGCCGATGTTGGTCATCGGGGTCTCCCATGCGGGATAATGCGGAGGAAGCATTGTGTTCGACGCCGGTGAGGCAGCGCCTGTCATGGAGCCGCCGGCTGCGATGAGCTGGTTTCAGGAAGGGGAACGAGCATGGCGGCCATGAAGCCGCGGACGGGCGACGGCCCGCTCGAGGTGACAAAGGAGGGGCGGGGCATCGTCATGCGCGTTCCGCTCGAAGGCGGCGGTCGGCTTGTCGTCGAGCTGACTCCGGACGAGGCAGACGCACTCGGTGACGCGCTGAAGAAGGTCGTCGGCTGAGGCAGCGGCGCCCACACGTCACCGCTGCCCCGGCCCGCATCCCGCGCCGGGGCAGCGGTGCGTCCGGGGTGAGGGCCGGGGCGAGGGTCGAGGCGTACGGCCGCCCGGCGCCGCGGAGCCGGCCGGGCCCGGAGGGTCAGCCGCGCCGCACCGCGCACAGCAGGCCGTCGCCCACCGGCAGCAGGGTCGCCAGGAGCTCCTCGCTCTCCCGCACGGCCCGCAGCAGCTCGCGCAGCCGCAGCACCTCGGCCGGCTGGGCGGCCGAGTCGATCGTGCGGCCGTCGGCGAAGACGCCCTCGAAGCAGACGAGGCCGCCGGGCCGCAGCAGCCGCAACGATTCGGCGAGATAGTCCAGGCTCTCCAGCCGGTCGCCGTCGCAGAAGACCAGGTCGTACCCGCCGTCCGCGAGGCGCGGCAGGACGTCGAGGGCGCGTCCCGGGATGAAGCGGGCCCGGTTGGTGGCGAAGCCGGCCGCGCGGAAGGCCTGACGGGCGAACTGCTGGCGCTCGGGTTCCGGGTCGACGGTGGTCAGCACGCCGTCCGGGCGCATCCCCAGCAGCAGGTAGATGCCGGACACACCGGTCCCGGTGCCGATCTCGGCCACGGCCTTGGCGTCCGCGGTGGCAGCGAGCAGGCGCAGAGCCGCGCCGGTGCCGGACGACACCGGGCGGAGCCCCGTCTCGTGGGCCCGGTCCCGGGCCCAGAGCAGCGCTTCCTCCTCGGCGACAAAGGCGTCGGCGAACGCCCAGCTCGTCTGCCGGTTGGCGGTAATGACCCTCTCCTGTCCCCGTAGTTGGCGCAACGGTGACTGTATCCGCTGCGCCCGGGAACCCGCAGATGGGACCGACCGTTGTGAAGGGGTGGAGGGGAACACGAGGACCGGCCCCCGCGGCCCGGACCGGAATGTCCCCTTGCTCCCGGAGACACCGGGGCACCGTCAGGTAAAAAGGCTTATCCGGAGCTAACGGGCGAGGTGGCTATGGTAGGGGCTCCGCTGGACACCACCAGAGCCGATAGGGGAGGTGCGGCTGCGCCTGTGGATCGGAGAGGGCCGCTGCGGCGCCTTCTCGGGTCGGCCGGCGAGCCGAGATCCGTGACCGACACCGCTGACCGTTCTTCCGACGATTCCGCACCGACCGCGACCTTCGCCTCAGACGCGGAATCCCAGGCGTGGACCCCGCCCTCATGGGAAGAGATCGTCAGCACGCACAGCGCCCGCGTGTACCGCCTCGCCTACCGGCTGACGGGCAACCAGCACGACGCCGAGGACCTCACCCAGGAGGTCTTCGTCCGCGTGTTCCGATCGCTGTCGACCTACACACCCGGCACCTTCGAGGGCTGGCTGCACAGGATCACGACGAATCTCTTCCTGGACATGGTCCGCCGCAAGCAGCGGATCCGTTTCGACTCCCTCGGCGACGACGCGGCCGAGCGGCTGCCGAGCCGTGAGCCCTCCCCGCAGCAGGTCTTCAACGACACGCACTTCGACGCGGACGTGCAGCAGGCGCTGGACACCCTCGCGCCCGAATTCCGTGCCGCGGTCGTGCTCTGCGACATCGAGGGCCTCTCGTACGAGGAGATCGCCGCCACTCTCGGCGTCAAGCTCGGGACCGTGCGCAGCCGCATCCACCGCGGCCGGTCGCACCTGCGCAAGGCGCTCCAGCACCGCTCGCCCGAGGCCCGTGCCGAGCAGCGTTCCCTGGCGGACGCGGTGCTCGCGGGGGAGGGGGGTACGGCGTGAACGGCACAGGTGCGACCCCGGCGGAACAGCATCTGGGGGACCGGCTCGCCGCGCTCGTCGACGGCGAGCTCAAACACGACGCCCGGGAGCGGGTCCTGGCCCATCTGGCGACCTGCGCCCGGTGCAAGGCCGAGGCCGACTCCCAGCGGCGGCTCAAGAGCGCCTTCGCGACCTCCGCGGCGCCGTCCCCCTCGGAAGGGTTCCTCGCGCGCCTGCAGGGGCTCCCCGGCGGCGGCGACGGCCCCGGGGACGGCCCGGGCGGCGACCGGCACCTCGCGGACGGGGTCTTCCCCGTGCGACGGCCCGGTGACCCGGGGCGTTCCCCGCTCGACGGCCTCGGTTACCTCCCCACCGCCCACGGCTCGACCGCGGTGCTCCCCGGCGGCGCGTCCGGCTCCGGCTTCCGCATCCACGACGTGGCCCGGGACGCCGACCGGTCGCCCTGGCGGGCGCGGCGCTTCGCGTTCGTCGCGGCCAGCGCCGTCTCGCTCGCGGCCATCGCCCTCGGGGGCTCGCTCCCGCTCGACTACGGCCCCGAGCCGCCGCTCAGCGCCGAGGGCGCGGGCGCCAGCACCACCACCCCGCTCTCCGCCGACGAGCGGACGGCGTCCGCCGGCGCCACGGCCGGCCGCGGCGGTGGCGGCGCGCTGTCCGTCGCTGCGGGCGGGGCCGTCCGGCCGGGCGCCGCGCCCTCCTCGTCCGTCCGGCCGGTGTCCGCCTCCGCGCCCACCCTGCTGAACACCTCGGTGCTCACCGGGGGCACGTTCGCCTTCCCGGTGCTCAACACGACCGTGCCGCCGCTGATACGCCCGGTGGGTGCCGGTCCGTCGTCCACGACCGGTGGAGGAGCGGACCCGAAGCCGTCCGTGACGGCCCCCACCCCGCTGCTCCACGACCGCGCGATGCCGCTCACTCCCCTGGCGCGCTGACCGGGAGCCTGCGCGCCCGTTCGCAAACCTGGTTGAATTCCGGGAGGGGCGCCTCTGTAGGGCGTGCACGGGCCAGTTGCGGGGAGAGCATGGACGACGGGAAGCCCAGCGGGCCGAAGACGAAGTGGTGGAGCCGTCCCTCCGCCGAACGGCACCGTCCGGCGGGGGCGGAGGACGAGGCGGCGGCGCCGTCCGACGCCCTCCCCGGCGCACCGGAGCCCGCGCCGTCCGACGCCGCGTCCGGAGCACCGGAGCCCGCGCCGTCCGACGCCGCGTCCGGAGCACCGGAGCCCGTGCGGGACGGCATCGGCGGGGCTCCCGCCCCCGCGTCCGGAGAGCCGGCCCCTCCCGGAGGGACCGCTGATTCCGGAGGGACCGCCGGACCTGCGTCGGGAGAGCGGCCCCTGCCGATGACACCGGACGGCGACTACACGCCCGCACCCCCGGCACCCGCACCGCCGGCCGCCGGACCTGCGACCCCCGCATCACCCGCACCCCCCGCCGCCGGACCGGTGGCACCCGCCGCCGAGCCGGGGGCGCCCGCGCCGACGGCGCCCGTGGTGCCCGGGCAGCCCGCCGCCGAGCCGCGCGCCCCCCGCACGCAGCCGCTGCACGCGCCCGACGAGTACAGCACCCCGCCCTACGGCGGTCCGGGGCCGTGGGCGCCCGCACCCCCGGTGCAGCGTCCGGTGCCGACCCCGGCCCAGGGCACCCCCGTACCCCCGCCCTACGCGGGGCCGGACGGCCACGGCGCGACCGACCCCATCGGCGGCCCGCCGGCCGCGGCGCAGGGCGGCCAGGGGCAGCACACCGAGACCTGGGCGCCGCCGCCCCCGCCGCACGGCGTGCCCCCGCAGCACCCGGCGCCCCAGCCCCCCGGGCAGACCGCCCCGTCCTCCCCGCAGCCCTCCCAGTGGCTGCGCTACGACCCCTGGGCCGCCCCCGGGCAGCAGCCGCTGAGCCACCCCGAGCCCGCCCAGGGCCCGGACACCGGGCCGCGCAGGACCCGCCGGGGGACGCTCCTCGCCGGAGCCGCGCTGCTCGCCCTCCTCGCCGGGGTCATCGGCGGCGGGATCGGCGCCTACGTCGAGCGCAACGGCGGCCTCACCACGGTCGAACTGCCCCAGTCCGGCCGGGACGCCGGCGGCCGGGCGCCCGACAGCGTGGCCGGCATCGCCGCCAGCGCGCTGCCGAGCGTCGTCACCCTGCACGTCAACGGCTCCGACGAGTCCGGCACGGGCACCGGGTTCGTCCTGGACGACAAGGGCCACATCCTCACCAACAACCACGTGGTCGCCCCCGCGGGATCGACCGGCGACATCACCGTCACCTTCAGCGGCGGGGAGAGCGCGCCGGCCGAGATCGTCGGCAAGGACAGCGGGTACGACCTGGCCGTCGTCAAGGTCACCGGAGTCTCCGGCCTCACGCCCCTGCCCCTCGGGAACTCCGACAACGTGCGGGTGGGCGACCCGGTGGTGGCGATCGGAGCCCCCTTCGACCTCTCCAACACGGTCACCTCCGGCATCATCAGCGCCAAGCAGCGCCCCATCACCGCGGGCGGCGAGAAGGGCGACGGCACCGACGTCAGCTATGTCGACGCGCTGCAGACCGACGCCCCGATCAACCCGGGCAACTCGGGCGGCCCCCTCGTCGACACCGAGGCCCGGGTCATCGGCATCAACAGCGCCATCCGCGCCGCCGACAGCGGATCCGGGCTCGACGGCGCCCAGTCGGGTTCCATCGGACTGGGCTTCGCGATACCGATCAACCAGGGCAAGCGGGTCGCCGAGGAGCTGATCAACACCGGGAAGGCCACCCACCCCGTGATCGGTGTCACGCTCGACATGGAGTTCGCCGGCGACGGCGCCAAGGTGGGCGGCCGGTCCGCCGGCGGCGAGTCCGCGGTGACCGAGGGGGGCCCGGCCGACAAGGCCGGCGTCCGGGCGGGCGACGTCATCACCGAGGTCGAGGGCCAGCGGGTGCACACCGGCGAGGAACTGATCGTCAAGATCCGCGCCCACCGGCCCGGTGACCGGCTCGCCCTCGTGCTGACGCGGGGTGGCGAGGACCTGTCCCTGACGTTGACCCTGGGGTCGGCGAGCGGCACCTGACGGCCACCCGCAGGTACCGCCCGGACGGCTTCGCCGGGTACCGTGGAGCGGTCCGGTGCCCTGGGCCGGCGGCGGAGACCATGCGGAGTGGACGCAGAGAACACGAGGAGCAGCAAGGTGTTCAATGACATAGGCGCACTCGAGCTGCTGACGCTCGTGGTGCTCGCCGTGCTCGTATTCGGCCCGGAGAAGCTCCCGAAGGTCATCCAGGACGTCACGCGCACCATCCGCAAGATCCGTGAGTTCTCGGACAGTGCCAAGGAGGACATCCGCACGGAGCTCGGTCCTCAGTTCAAGGACTTCGAGTTCGAGGACCTCAACCCCAAGACGTTCGTCCGCAAGCAGCTCATGGACGGCAACGACGAACTGGGGCTCAAGGAGATCCGCGAGAGCTTCGACCTGCGCAAGGAGATGGCCGAGGTCACCGACGCGGTGAACGGCCGGGAGAGTACCCCCGCAGCGGCCGGCGGCACGCCCGACCTCCTCAAGAAGACGGCGTCCGACTCCGCGCAGACCTCGTCGCCCGACCTGCTGAAGAAGCCCGCGCAGCCGGCCAGGGACGAGCGCCCGCCCTTCGACGCAGACGCCACCTGAGACCGGTCAATCCCGACTCGCCCGGACGGTATGGCTATTCTCCATCTGTCCGGTTGCGAGGTTGCCCATGCCCACGGGGGGAGGGCCGCTCCGGATCACAGGAAGATCGAGGAGGCGGCCGGCCAGATGGAGACGACGAGTCGGGTAGGGGCGGACGGTGCGCCGAGCGCGGACACCGCGGAGGGGGTGCCGGCGACCCGGCGCACGGTCGACGGTTACCTCAAGGCGGCGTTCCCCTGGTACGGGTTGGACGAGGCCTTCACGGGGCCGCGCTGGCTGATGCACGTCACCGCCGCGGCGGACGACACGGTGCAGCACGGTTCCACCGGACACGGTGAGGAGCCCGTCGTGCGGGCCGACACCGGGGCGGAGAAGGCGCGCTTCGCGGTCGTGGTGACCGTGGGCAGCAGCCCCGTCCGGGACAGCGACGACGGCACGGGGGTGCTGGACGCCACCACGGCGTCCTCGGCGGCCTGGCTGGCGGGCTCGGGCCTGCTGGACTGCACCTGGCCCCCGCAGATGGACCACACGCTGCGCGGCGAATGGCTGAACCAGCAGACCGAGACCGCGTTCGAGCTCGCGGACGACCTCGGCCGGGCGCCCTGGTCGACGCTGTCCCTCCCGGTGGACGGCGTGCCGGTGGACTTCCACTACCGGGAGTCGGAGTTCGGCTGGGTGCTCGCCGGGTCGGCCCCCGACGGGGTGCACATCGGTGCCTACGGTCGCGGCATGAGCGCCTACGGCCTCGGGTTCGCGGCGATCGGCGACATCGCCTCGTACGACGCGGGCTGAGCGGACACGCGTACGGGCGGTGGGCGGCGCTCCGAGGAGGCCGCCCACCGCCCGTCTGCGGCTCAGAACTTGTTGCGCGGGGTGAGACCCAGCGACATGCCCGACAGGCCGCGCTGACGGCCGCTCAGCTTCTCCGCGACGGAGCGCAGCGCGGAGCCCGCGGGGGAGTCCGGGTCGGTCAGGACCACCGGCTTGCCCTCGTCGCCGCCCTCGCGCAGCCGTACGTCGATGGGGATGGTGCCCAGCACCGGGACCTCGGCGCCGACCGTCTTCGTCAGTCCGTCGGCGACCCGCTGCCCGCCGCCCGAACCGAACACGTCGACCGTCTCGTCGCAGTGCGGGCACGGCATGCCCGACATGTTCTCGACGACGCCGACGATCTTCTGGTGGGTCTGCACGGCGATCGAGCCGGCCCGCTCGGCCACCTCGGCGGCGGCCTGCTGCGGGGTCGTGACGACCAGGATCTCGGCGTTCGGGACGAGCTGCGCCACGGAGATCGCGATGTCACCGGTGCCCGGCGGCAGGTCCAGCAGCAGGACGTCCAGGTCGCCCCAGTACACGTCGGCGAGGAACTGCTGCAGCGCGCGGTGCAGCATGGGGCCGCGCCACACCACGGGGGAGTTGCCCGGGGTGAACATGCCGATGGAGATGACCTTCACGCCGTGCGCGGACGGCGGCATGATCATGTTCTCGACCTGGGTGGGCTTGCCGTCCGCGCCGAGCATCCGCGGCACGCTGTGGCCGTAGATGTCCGCGTCGACCACACCGACCTTGAGCCCGTCGGCGGCCATCGCCGCCGCCAGGTTGACCGTCACCGAGGACTTGCCGACGCCGCCCTTGCCGGACGCCACCGCGTAGACCCGGGTCAGCGAGCCGGGCTTGGCGAAGGGGACCTCGCGCTCCGCCGTACCGCCGCGCAGCGCGGCGGCGAGCTCCTTGCGCTGCTCGTCGCTCATCACGTCGAGGGTGACCTCGACCCGCGAGACGCCCTCGACGCGGGCCACCGCGTCGGTGACGTTCGTGGTGATCGTCTCGCGCATCGGGCAGCCGGAGACCGTGAGGTACACGGTGACAGCGACCACACCGTCAGGGTCGATCGCGACCGACTTCACCATGCCGAGCTCGGTGATCGGTCGGTGGATCTCGGGGTCGTTCACTGTCGCCAGTGCTTCGCGCACCGCGTCTTCCGTAGCCATACCCCGATAGTACGGGTGCGTGCGGCGCTCATCGAAGGGGTGGCCGCGGGTGGCGGGAGGCGGGTGCGGCGCGGGGTGCCTACGGGCGGGCGGTCCCTCCGCGGTCGCCCTCGTCGCTCTCCGCGGGGAGCACCGTCCGGCGCTCCTCCATGTCCTTCACCAGCGTCTCCAGCTCCGAGCGGATCCAGTCCCGGGTGGCGACCTCCCCGAGGCCCATCCGGAGCGCGGCGATCTCCCGGGTGAGGTACTCGGTGTCCGCGATCGAGCGCTCGTTCTGCTTGCGGTCCTGCTCGTGGGTGACCCGGTCGCGGTCGTCCTGCCTGTTCTGCGCCAGGAGGATCAGCGGGGCGGCGTAGGAGGCCTGCAGGGAGAGCATCAGGGTCAGGAAGATGAAGGGGTACTCGTCGAACCGCAGGTGCTGCGGCGCGAAGATGTTCCACACCACCCACAGGATGATGATCAGCGTCATCCAGACGATGAACCGCCCGGTGCCCAGGAAGCGGGCGATCCGCTCGGAGAACCGGCCGAACGCCTCCGGGTCGTACTCGGGCAGCAGCCGGGGCCGCGGTGCCTTGGGGAGGTCCAGCCGCGGCCGCGGCGGGCGCACGACGCCCGACGCGCCGGCCGGTACGGCCCTCGACCGGTCCTCAGCCGCCACCGCTGATCTCCTCCTCGCCCTGGAAGTCGTTCTCGCGCCAGTCCTCGGGCAGCAGGTGGTCCAGCACGTCGTCCACGGTCACCGCGCCCAGCAGCGACCCGCTCTCGTCCACCACGGGCACCGAGACCATGTTGTACGCGGCCAGGTAGCTGGTCACGGCCGGCAGCGGCGTCTGCGGCGTCAGCGGCACGAGGTCGCTGTCGACGATCGAGCTGACCAGGGTGAACGGCGGATCGCGCAGCAGACGCTGGAAGTGCACGGTGCCCAGGTACTTGCCGGTCGGGGTCTCGTCCGGCGACCGGCAGACGTACACCTGGGCGGCCAGCGCGGGCGAGAGGTCCTGCTGGCGCACCCGGGCCAGCGCGTCCGCGACCGTGGCGTCGGGCCGCAGGATGATCGGCTCGGTCGTCATCAGCCCGCCCGCGGTCCGCTCCTCGTACGACAGCAGACGCCGCACGTCGGCGGCGTCGTCCGGGCGCATCAGGGCCAGCAGCCGTTCCTTGTCGGCCTCCGGCAGCTCCGAGAGCAGGTCGGCCGCGTCGTCCGGGTCCATCGCCTCCAGGACGTCCGCGGCACGGTCCTCCGCCAGCTCGCCCAGGATCTCCACCTGGTCGTCACCGGGGAGCTCCTCCAGGATGTCGGCCAGCCGGTCGTCGTCGAGGGCCGCGGCCACCTCGGCGCGGCGCTTGGGCGTCAGATGGTGCAGGGCGTTGGCGACGTCGGTGGGGCGCAGCCGGTCGAAGGTCGCCACCAGGCTCTCGGCGCCCTGCCCCTGCTCCTCCAGCGCGAAGCCGCTGATCGCCGACCACTCGACGGTCAGCGTCTCGCCCTTGCGGCGCAGGGCCCCGCCGCGCCCCTTGCGCACGAAGAACTTGTCGATCTCCCAGTCGCGGCGGGCCGGGAGCTGCTGGATGGCGACGTCCAGGACGGTGACCTCCTCGTCCGTCTCGACCAGGCGCACCCGCCGGTCGAGGAACTCGCCGAGGACCAGCCGCTCGGTCGGACGCTGCTCGAAGCGCCGCATGTTGACCACACCGGTCGTGATCACCTGGCCCGACTCGACCCCGGTCACCCGGGTCATGGGCACGAAGATGCGCCGCCGGCTGACGACCTCGACGACCATGCCCAGCAGCCGGGGCGGTTTGCCGCCGACCCGGAGCATCGCCACCAGGTCACGGACCCGGCCGACCTGGTCGCCGTTGGGGTCGAACACCGGTACGCCGGCGAGGTGCGAGACGAAGACCCGGGGAGTGCCTGCCGCCATCCTGTGCGCCTCCCTCGGTCTCTCACGTCCTCCTTCGCCATGATCAGGCTAGCCCGTACCGGTCCGTGCCGCCCTGGCGGGCCGTCCGTACGGAGCTCTGCCGGACGGCGTACGCGGCACGGGTACGCTGCGGTCTGCCGAACCCCGACACACCGATGAGAGGCAGTGCGCCTGTGACCTCTTCCGCCCCGCTCGTCCGGGCCCGTCGCCGGACCGCTTTCGCCGTGGTGCTCTGCGCGGGGCTGACCGTCGCGCTCACGGCCTGTGCCGGGGAGGACCCGGACGCGGGCACCAACGGTGTCGGCAAGCTGACGGCCGACCAGATCGACGCGAAGGCGCGGTCCGCGGCGGAGGCCGCGGACGCCGTGCGGCTGACGGGCAAGCTGGTCAGCAAGGGCGGGACGTACTCCCTGAACATGCAGCTCAGCGGCGAGGGCGGCACGGGCTCGGTCACCTCGAAGCAGTACACCTTCGAGCTGCTGCGGGTCGGCGACGCGCTCTTCCTCAAGGCCGACGCGGGCTTCTGGAAGCACGAGCAGGGCGACGACGAGAGCGAGCAGGCGGCGGACAAGCTCGACGGCAAGTACGTCAAGGTCCCCGAGGACGACCCGACCTACCGGCAGCTGCGCGGATTCACCGAGAAGGACACCCTGCTGGACGGGATGCTCGCGCTGCACGGAAAGATCAACAAGGGCGACCGCACGACGGTCGGCGGGGTACGGGCCGTGCAGATCGTGGGGGGAGAGGGTGAGGGCGGCGCACTGGACGTCTCCCTGAAGGGCACCCCGTACCCGCTGCGTGTCGCCCGCGGCGGGGGCGGCGGCACCGTCACCCTGGCCGACTGGGGCCACGCCTTCGCCCTGGAGGCCCCGGCCGAGGACGAGACCGTCGACTACGGCGGGCAGCTCCCCCGGTCCTCCGGCTGAGAGCCGACGACTGACGGCCTACGGTGCCGGTGCGGCGGTGCCGACGCGGCCGGCGGTGGCCGGTGCCGGCCGACGGCGGGCTTCCCGGACCCTGACCCGGGCCGGCCGCCGCCCGGTGCCCCGGGCACCGCGCGGCCCGGCAGCGGTGTCAGCGCCTCCCGCGGCGCTTGAGCAGCAGCCGGGGGAGTGCGGCGGGGGCCGTGCGCCGGGTGGTCGCCCCGGTGGGCAGCGGGACGGCGGCCAGCGAGCCGTCGGGGAGGGCGGTGTCCGGCGCGCCGGGCGTCAGCCGGACGACCCGGCAGTCACGCGCCCAGCGCTCCGGCATCCGCTCGGCGTCCGGGGCGTTCAGCCGCTTGCCCCTCAGCTCGCCGACCGCCGCCTCCCATTCCTCGGACCGCGGCTCCAGCACGCTCACGGCGGCCGTCCAGGCCACGATCCGGCCGCCCTTGTCCTTGCTGCGCACGGTCACCTCGGCGGCGGCTCCGTGGTCGAGCCCCGCGGGGAGGGGCTGCTCGTCGGGGCCGTCCCCGACGAGCACGGCCGCGCCCTCGTGCCACACGTGCCACAGCGCCCGGGAGGGACCGGTTCCCCGCACCCAGATCAGGCCGGACTTCTTGGTGGCCTCCTCGACGAGAGCCCGGGCAAGCAACACGTCCGCAGCAGTCATGCCCGCACTCTATGGCGTCCTCCGCGCGCCTCCCGCCGGGAGGAGGCCGGTGCGAGGCCGGCAGGGGGGCCCGGAGCGTGCCCGGCGGCCCGGAGCGGCCCTCAGAGCCAGCCGTTGCGCTTGAGGGAGCGGTGGATGGTGAAGCAGACGACGCCGATGAGGGCCAGCACCATCGGATAGCCGTACGTCCACCGGAGCTCGGGCATGTGATCGAAGTTCATGCCGTAGACCCCGCAGATCATCGTCGGGACGGCGATGATCGCGGCCCAGGACGTGATCTTGCGCATGTCCTCGTTCTGGGTGACGGTGGCCTGCGCCAGGTTGGCCTGGAGGATCGAGTTGAGCAGCTCGTCGAAGCCGATGACCTCCTCGTGCACCCGGGAGAGGTGGTCGGCCACGTCGCGGAAGTACTTCTGGATGTCGGGGTCGATCAGCCGCATCGGCCGCTCGCTCAGCAACTGCATCGGCCGCAGCAGCGGCGACACCGCCCGCTTGAACTCCAGCACCTCGCGCTTCAGCTGGTAGATGCGGCCCGCGTCCGAGCCGCGGGTGCCGCCCTTGGCCGGGGTGGAGAACACGTCGATCTCCACCTCGTCGATGTCGTCCTGGACCGAGGCCGCCACCGCGATGTAGCCGTCGACGACGTGGTCGGCGATGGAGTGCAGCACCGAGGACGGCCCCTTCGCGAGCAGCTCGGGGTCCTCCTGGAGACGGTGGCGCAGGGCGCGCAGCGAACCCTGTCCGCCGTGCCGGACGGTGATCACGAAGTCCCGTCCGGTGAAGCACATCACCTCACCGGTCTCGACGACCTCGCTGGTCGCGGTCAGTTCGGCGTGCTCCACGTAGTGGATCGTCTTGAACACGGTGAACAGCGTGTCGTCGTACCGCTCCAGCTTCGGCCGCTGGTGGGCGTGCACGGCGTCCTCGACGGCGAGCGGGTGGAGCCCGAACTCCCTTGCGATACCGGCGAATTCCTCCTCGGTCGGCTCGTGCAGGCCGATCCAGGCGAAGCCGCCCTCCTCGCGCACCCGCAGCATCGCCTCGCGCGGCGTCAGGCAGGAGACCTCCGTGACCCGGCGGCCGTCCCGGTAGACGGCGCAGTCGACGACGGCGCTGGAGGCGGACGGATCGCGGGTGGCGTCGTAGCCGTTGTACGGGGTGGTGCCCTTGCGGAGGGACGGGCGCACCGCGGCGCGCAGGTCACGGATCATCGACATGGCTGGCTCCTCTTCACGGAGGGCCGCCTGCGGGCACGTGGAACAGCCCGGAATGGGGACGTGCGCTCACGTCCGCAAAGCGGGCGGCACCGCGTGGGCACAAGGGCGGCGTTCGCTACAGACAGGCAAAAACGAGGGGCTCTTCCGGTGCGCGAACTGCCGTGGTGACGTCCGGGAAAGGAGTCAGAGCACAGAAGGAAGGCGTCGTGCGGAAGGGCGGCTGGTACTGCACGGTCGACTTGGATCCACCGCAGCCCCACCTCCTCCGGCCGGTCCCCCGTGGGGGATCACGTGTTGTCAGGACTGAGAGCGACGCTTCTGCGTGCTGTCCCGACCGACGCCTCAGGCTATCAGCCGGGTGAGGAGCCAATTCCTTCCTTTGCCCGTTCCGTACGCGTTCTATGCTCGCGGCATGGGAGAAATTCTTGATCTGGTCGAAGCCAGGCTCCGTACGGCACTCGGCGAGCCGGACGCGCGCGCCGGGGTGACGTTCCTCGGTACGGACCGCATCGAGGTGCTCCGCTTCGTCGACGGCGATGTCGTGCGGTACGCCACACTCGGCATGTCGGCCCAGCCGATGGCCGATCCGACCTCGGCCCTGGCCGACCCCGTCGAGGGCCCGCGCGCCGAGCTGGTCCTGTCCGTGCGGCTGGGGCTCGCCGACACCGACCAGGTGCTGCGGCCCCTCGCGGTGCTGGCCGCCTCCCCGCAGGTGGAGGGCCTGGTCGTGGCTCCGGGGGCGTCGCTGGACCTCGGGCAGCCGCTGTGGACCGGGGCTCCCTTCAGCTCCGTCCTGGTCGCCGAGCCGGGCGGGCTCGTCGAGGACCTGGAGCTGGACGCCCCGATGGACCCGGTGCGCTTCCTGCCGCTGCTTCCCCTGACCCCGAACGAGGCCGCCTGGAAGCGGGTCAAGGGCGCCCAGGAGCTCCAGGAGCGCTGGCTCTCGCAGGGCACGGACCTGCGGGACCCGCTGCGCGCGTCGGTGCCGCTGGACTGAGCGGCCCCGGACGCCCCGGCCCCGCCGCGCGGTGGGGAGCCGCGGGCGGACCCGCCTCCGGCCGCGCCCGGCCCGTCCGGAGGCGTCGTGCCCGGCTCAGTCGGCGAAGACGGTGACCCCGTCCTCCGCGGCGTGCCGCGGCTCCAGCTCCCGCGCCTCGTGGGTCAGCGCCGAGCGCCGGACCGCCACGACGGCCGCGCCGGCGAGGGCCGCGACCGCGGCGACCACGAAGGGCATGTGGATGTCGCTCCACTCCTCGATCTTCGGCGCGAGGAACGGCGCCGCGGCGGCGGCGAACCAGCGGACGAAGTTGTAACCGGCGCTCGCCACCGGGCGTGGCGCGTCCGACACCCCCAGGGCCAGCTCCGTGTAGACGGTGTTGTTCATGCCGATGAAGGCGCCCGAGACGATGGTGCAGACGATGGCCGTCCCGTGACTGCCGTACCCGAGGACCAGCAGGTCCGCGGCGAGCAGCACCAGGGAGCCGCCGAGCACCTTCAGTGAGCCGAGGCGCCGTTGCAGGCGCGGGGCGACGAGCACCGAGAAGAGGGCGAGCAGCAGCCCCCAGGCGAAGAACACGGCGCCCGAGCGGTACGGCGACATGTCCAGCACGAAGGGCGTGAAGGCCAGGATCGTGAAGAACGCGTAGTTGTAGAAGAACGCCGACGCGGCGACCGAGGCCAGCCCGCCGTGGCCGAGCGCCCTGACCGGGTCGAGGAGCGAGGTCGTGCGGGCCGGCTTCGGCTGCTCCTTCAGGAACGCCGTGATGCAGAGGAACCCGATCGCCATCAGGACGGCGGTGCCGAAGAACGGATAGCGCCAGCTGGCGTCACCGAGCAGCGCGCCGACCAGGGGCCCGCACGCCATGCCCAGGCCCAGCGCGGACTCGTACAGCAGGATCGCGGCCGCGCTGCCGCCGGCGGCGGCACCGACGATCACCGCGAGGGCGGTGGACACGAACAGGGCGTTGCCCAGGCCCCAGCCGGCCCGGAAGCCGACCAGTTCGGCGACCGACGAGGACGTGCCGGAGAGCCCGGCGAAGACGACGACCAGCGCGAGGCCGGCGAGCAGCGTCCTGCGGCCCCCGATGCGGCTGGAGACGAAACCGGTCACGAGCATCGCGACCGCGGTGATCAGGAAGTACGAGGTGAACAGCAGGGACACCTGGCTGGGGGTGGCGTCGAGCCCCTTGGCGATGGACGGCAGGATCGGGTCCACCAGCCCGATCCCCATGAAGGCCACGACCGAGGCGCCCGCCGTGGCCCAGACGGCCTTCGGCTGACGCAGGATGCTGGTCGCCCCTTCGTCGAACGGATCCTCTCCCGGCATGGGTCTCTCGCTCTCCACTAGATCGTTGTGTTGTGCACATAATAAGTTAGACGTTCTAATAAATGCAAGATACATGCATTGCGGCCGGTCGGAGCCGCGCTGCGGACGGGTGATCGTCCTTGACGCGGCGTCGGGCGGAGAGGACCGTTGGGCGTTATGAGGGGCGAACCCAGTTGCCCGAAGTGCGGTGGCCGGGTCAGGGCGCCCGGCCTCTTCGCCGATGCCTGGCAGTGCTCCGTGCACGGCCAGGTGCACCCGATGCAGCCGGTGGTGCCACCCAGCGTCGAGGCGCTGGGCGTGGTGGCGCACCGGGCCAGGGTGCCGGTGTGGATGCCCTGGCCGCTCCCGGTGGGCTGGCTGTTCACGGGCGCGGCGTACGCGGGTGACGACCGCAGCGGCGGCCGGGCCACCGCCGTCGCGTGCTCCGGCCCCGGACCGCTCGGCGGGATGGGGGAGCTGCTGCTCGTCGCCGAGGAGCTCGGCGTCGGCCTCGGCGCGCGGTACGCCGGCATCGAGGGGCCCGACCCCGGCTCCGGCCTGCGCGTCGACGACGCCCCGGACGCCAAGGTGCTCGCGGCGGGGCGCCCCACCCCGCTCTGGCACGTCAGGGACGCGCCGGCCGACCGGGCCGTCTTCGCGGGCGAGGCGTGCGGGCTGTGGCTCTGGGCGATCGTCTGGCCCGAGCGGTCCGGTCTCCTGATGTACGACGAGCTGGTGCTGACCGACCTGCGTGACGCCGGCGGCGAGGTGGACCTCCTGCCGTGCGGGGCGCTCACCCCCCGGCTGATCACCCCGCCCTGAACCGGCGCGCACCGGGGGAGCGGGGCCGGGAGGGTGGCGTCCGGCGGTTACCCTTGAGCGTCCCCTGTCCGTCCGCCCGCCCTGGAGTACGCGTCGTGCGCATCGATCTGCACACCCACTCCACCGCGTCCGACGGCACGGACACCCCCGCCGAGCTGGTGGCGAACGCCGCCGCCGCGGGCCTCGACGTCGTCGCCCTGACCGATCACGACACGGTCGGCGGGCACGCCGAAGCCGCGGCCGCCCTGCCCGAGGGCCTCACGCTCGTCACCGGTGCCGAGCTCTCCTGCCGGATCGACGGTGTCAGCATGCACATGCTGGCCTACCTCTTCGACCCCGCCGAGCCCGAACTTGCGCGGGAGCGCGAACTCGTCCGGGACGACCGGGTGCCGCGGGCGCGGGCCATGGTGCGCAGCCTCCAGGAGCTGGGCGTCCCGATCACCTGGGAGCAGGTCGCGCGGATCGCCGGGGACGGCTCCGTCGGGCGCCCGCACCTCGCGACCGCACTGGTGGAGCTGGGGGTCGTCGACTCGGTCTCCGACGCCTTCACCCCGTCCTGGCTAGGCAATGGCGGGCGCGCCTACGCCGACAAGCACGAGCTCGACCCGTTCGAGGCGGTCCGCCTGGTCAAGGCGGCGGGCGGGGTCACCGTCTTCGCCCATCCGCTCGCGGTCAAGCGGGGCGAGGTGGTCCCCGAAGCCGTGATCGGGGGGCTGGCCGAGGCCGGACTGGACGGCATCGAGGTCGACCACATGGACCACGACGGACCCACGCGGGCCCGGCTGCGGGGCCTCGCGGCCGATCTGGGGCTCCTGCCCACCGGGTCCAGCGACTACCACGGCACCCGCAAGACCGTCCGCCTCGGTGCGTACACCACCGACCCCGAGATCTACGGCGAGATCACCCGGCGTGCCACGGGGGCCTTCCCCGTGCCGGGCGCCGGCGGAACGCGCCCCGTCTGACCGGGGTCCCACCCCGGCCTCTTCCTCTCGTTTCCGTTCCCCTCCGCACCCTCCGTGCTGCGTCACCGTGCGTCCGGGCGTCCCCGGGCCGTGCCGGCGCACGCGTCCTCCTGTTCGGCCCGCTCTCCTCCTGCAAGGCTCACCGTGTTCGACATCGCTGTCTTCGGATCCCTTTTTCTCACCCTTTTCGTGATTATGGATCCGCCCGGAATCACCCCCATCTTCCTGGCCCTCACCGCGGGCCGCCCCGCCAAGGTGCAGCGCGGGATGGCCCTCCAGGCCGTCACCGTCGCCTTCGGCGTGATCGCCGTCTTCGGCCTGCTCGGTCAGCAGATCCTGGACTACCTGCACGTCTCCGTGCCCGCGCTGATGATCGCGGGCGGCCTCCTGCTGCTGCTCATCGCGCTCGACCTGCTCACCGGCAAGACGGACGAGCCGACGCAGACCAAGGACGTCAACGTGGCGCTCGTGCCGCTCGGCATGCCGCTGCTCGCCGGCCCCGGAGCGATCGTGTCGGTGATCCTAGCCGTGCAGAACGCCGACGGCACCGCCGGTCAGGTCTCGGTCTGGTCGGCGATCGTCGCCATGCACGTCGTGCTCTGGCTGACCATGCGGTACTCGCTGCTGATCATCCGGGTGATCAGGGACGGCGGCGTGGTCCTGGTGACCCGGCTCGCCGGGATGATGCTCTCGGCCATCGCCGTGCAGCAGATCATCAACGGCGTCACCCAGGTCGTCCAGAACTCCTGAGACCGCGCCCGGCCGGGAGTCCGGGGTCCGGACACCACCGCGCCCCCGCACGGACCGTCCGTGCGGGGGCGCCTCGTCCTCGACTCGTCATCCGCTCGACATCAGCGACGCGACGTGATGCAGGGTGTTACGAGGCCGACGCGTCGGCCGGCCGGATGTAGATGCGCTGGCCCATCGCGGCGGCCTGCTGCACGATCCGGTTGACGGAGGCGGCGTCCACGACGGTGCTGTCCACGGCGGTACCGTCGACATCGTCGAGTCGCATGATCTCGAAGCGCACAGGGCTTCCCTTCGTCTGATCCTCCTGCTGGAGAACTACTGGTGAGGACGGCTCGGCCGTCCTCAAGAACGGGAGCGCGAGACGTGCGGGCCTCACGCTCCACACCGGGTACAACGGCTCGCCCGGCGCAAACATTCCCTACGCTAAGGAAATTTTTTGGATGTCTAAGTACCCGTCGGTCATCAACCGTGCACGGACCATGAGGTCCGCATGAGTCACGCGGACGCACGTCCGGACGAGACACCCGGTGTCCACGAGCAGCTGGAGCGCACCAACGCACTGCTCCTGCGTGTGCTCGCCGAGGTGTCGAAGACCCCCTCCACCCACGCGATCTTCGTCGACGCGGGCTACGTCTACGCGGCGGCCGGCCTGCTCGTCACCGGCACGGAGGACCGCCGGTCCTTCGACCTCGACGCGGAGGGGCTGATCGAGGCCTTCATCGACAAGGCCCGCACGATCTTCGCCGACAGCAGGCTGCTGCGCGTGTACTGGTACGACGGGGCCCGGCGGCGGATCCACACCGTCGAGCAGCAGTCCATCGCCGGACTCCCGGACGTCAAGGTCAGACTCGGCAACCTCAACGCCAACAACCAGCAGAAGGGCGTCGACTCGCTCATCCGCTCCGACCTCGAATCGCTCGCCCGGCACCGCGCCATCAGCGACGCGGCACTCGTCGGCGGCGACGAGGACCTGGTCTCCGCCGTCGAGGCCGCCCAGGGCTACGGCGCCCGCGTCCACCTCTGGGGCATCGAGGCGGGAGAGGGCCGGAACCAGGCCGAGCCGCTGCTCTGGGAGGTCGACAGCCAGCGCACCTTCGACCTCGACTTCTGCCGCCCCTACGTGACCCGGCGCTCCGTCACCCTGTACGAGGAGGACGGCCCCGCGCCCGCCCGTGAGGACGTCCGCTTCGTCGGTGCGCAGATCGCCGCCGGCTGGCTCTCCTCACGCGGCCGGGAGGCCCTCGCCGACCTGCTGCCCGGGCACCCCTACCTCCCGGGCTCCGTCGACCAGGACCTGCTCATGGAGGCCGAACGCCTCCTCCAGCACTCACTGCGCGGCCACGCCCCGCTGCGCCGGGCGCTGCGCGACGGCTTCTGGCAGCACCTCCAGGCGCAGTACTGAGCCGGCCGCCCCGCGGGCGGTGCGCGGGACGGCTCAGACGGTGGTCCAGAACGCCACCAGGGCCGCCGCGGTCTCCACCGGCCGCGCCGTGTTGGGGGAGTGCTCGGCGCCCTCCACCACGGTGCGCCGGGCCCCCAGCCGCCGCGCCATGTCGTCCAGCAGCGGCACCGGCCAGACGTCGTCGCGCTCGCCCGAGACCACGTGCACGGGAAGGGCGAGCGCGGCGAGCTCGGCCACCCGGTCCGGCTCGGACGACAGCTGCGCGCCGGTCGCGATCAGCTGGGCCGGGTCGTGGCGGATCCAGCGCCGGCGCAGGTCCTCGCCGTCCCCCGTGTCCGCGTCCTCGGGCGGGTCCATCGCACGCATCATCCGCCAGACCTCGTCCATGCTCCAGCGGCCGAGCGCGTCGCCGAGCAGCCGGGCCTTCTTCTGCTGGTCGGGAACGATCTCGGCGGGTCCGGACGACATCAGGGTCAGCGAACGGAAGGGCGTGGCGTCCCGCAGCACCGCCGCGCGGGCGATCTGCCCGCCCAGGGAGTGCCCGAGCAGATGCACGCCGCCGGGCGGCACCGGGTCGACGGCGGCGGCCTGCGCCAGCACGTCCTGGGCCAACTCCACCTGGGCGTAAGGGTCCTGACGGCCCGCACCGTCGGTCTCGTACTGCCCGCGGCCGTCGACGGACAGCACCCGGAACCCGGCCTCGGCGAGGGGTTCGAGCATCGCGATGAAGTCCTCCTTGCTGCCGGTGTAGCCGGGCAGCAGGAGGGCGGTGGAGTGTGCGCCGCCGGCCGGAGCTGCGTCCAGCACGGCGAAGTCCCCGCGCTCGGTACGCAGGACGCGGGCACGGGCACAGGGGGGCGGGGTGAAGGTGGGCGGCCGGCTCATGGGGCCGAGCGTATCCCCGCGGGCCGCGCGGTGCCCGGGCAGCCGTACGGCCCCGGCCCCCGCGGGTGCGGGGGACCGGGGCCGTACGGGGTGACTGCGGCCGGGATCAGGCCTCGGTCGTCTCGGCGGTGGCGGCCGCCGCGCGCGAACGGCGCCGACGCGGCTTGGCCGGAGCCGCCTCGCCGGTCGCCGCTGCCTCGGTGACCGGCGAGGCCTCCGCCTTCTCCGTCGTCGCGGCACGCGAACGGCGGCGGCGCGGCTTGGTCTCCGCGGCCTCCTCGGCGACGGCCGGAGCGGCCGCCACGTCGGACTTCGGCTTGGCGGCGGCACGGGGACGCCGGCGCGCCCTGCTCTCCTGCACGGGCTCGGAGACCGGGGCGATCTGGAAGTCGACCTCGTCGGCCGGCTTCACCACCCGGGCGCGGCGGCGCGGCTTGGTGGCCACCGGCTCCGCCGTCCGCGGGGCGACGGCCACGGTCTGGAAGTCGACCACCGGCTCGGCGGCCGGGGCCTGGGCGACGGCGGGCGCCTGGGTGGCGGCCGGGGCCGCGGCACGCGAACGGCGGCGGCGCGGCTTGGCCTCCGCGACGGGCTCGGCCGCGGGCGCGGGCTCCACGATCGGGGTCTCCACCGCGGTCACGGCGGCCTCCGCCACGGTCACGGCGGCCTCCACCACGGTCTCGGGGGCGGCTGCGCGGGTCCGGCGACGGCGGCGCGGGGTGCGCGGCTCCGCCGCGTCCTCGTCGGCCGTCCCGACGGCGGGGACGGACGCGGGCGCGGCGCTCTCGTCGAGGGTGCTGCCGCCGCGGGTGCGGCGACGCTGGCGCGGGGTGCGCGGCGCGCGCTCCTCACGCGGCGCCGGCGCGGACGCGGCGGACTTGCGGCCACGGCCGCCGGTCTCGCCGAGGTCCTCGACCTCCTCCGCCCGCAGGCCCGCACGGGTCCGCTCCGCACGCGGCAGCACACCCTTGGTGCCCGCCGGGATGCCGAGGTCCTCGTACAGGTGCGGAGAGGTGGAGTACGTCTCGGCCGGGTCCGGGAACTTCAGGTCCAGCGCCTTGTTGATCAGCTGCCAGCGCGGGATGTCGTCCCAGTCGACCAGCGTGATCGCGATGCCCTTGGCGCCCGCGCGGCCGGTGCGGCCGATGCGGTGGAGGTAGGTCTTCTCCTCCTCCGGCGACTGGTAGTTGATGACGTGGGTCACGCCCTCGACGTCGATACCGCGTGCGGCGACGTCGGTGCAGACCAGGACGTCCACCTTGCCGTTGCGGAAGGCGCGCAGCGCCTGCTCGCGGGCACCCTGGCCGAGGTCGCCGTGGACCGCGCCGGACGCGAAGCCGCGCTTCTCCAGCTGCTCCGCGATGTCGGCGGCCGTGCGCTTCGTACGGCAGAAGATCATCGCGAGCCCGCGGCCCTCGGCCTGCAGGATGCGGGAGACCATCTCGGGCTTGTCCATCGAGTGGGCGCGGTAGACGAACTGCGTCGTGTTCTTGACGGTCGTGCCCTCGTCGTCCGGCGAGGTGGCGTTGATGTGTGTCGGCTGCGACATGTACCGGCGCGCCAGGCTGATGACCGCACCGGGCATGGTGGCCGAGAACAGCATGGTCTGGCGCTTGGGCGGCAGCATGGTGATGATGCGCTCGACGTCGGGCAGGAAGCCCAGGTCGAGCATCTCGTCGGCCTCGTCCAGGACGAGGGCGCGGATGTGCGAGAGGTCGAGCTTGCGCTGGCCCGCCAGGTCGAGCAGCCGGCCCGGGGTGCCGACGATCACGTCGACGCCCTTCTTGAGGGCCTCGACCTGCGGCTCGTAGGCCCGGCCGCCGTAGATCGCGAGGACCCGGACGTTACGGACCTTGCCGGCGGTCAGCAGGTCGTTGGTGACCTGCTGGCAGAGCTCGCGGGTGGGGACGACGATGAGCGCCTGGGGCGCGTCCGTCAGCTTCTCGGGCGCGGCGCGGCCGGCCTCGACGTCTGCGGGGACGGTCACGCGCTCCAGGAGCGGGAGGCCGAAGCCGAGCGTCTTGCCGGTGCCGGTCTTGGCCTGGCCGATGACGTCGGAGCCGGAGAGCGCGACGGGGAGCGTCATCTCCTGGATGGGGAACGGGGACGTGATACCGACCGCCTCGAGGGCTTCGGCCGTCTCCGTCAGGATTCCGAGTTCGCGGAACGTAGTCAGGGTGCTGCCTCTTCTGTGAGACGCGGACCGAAGGCGAACGCTGGGGGTCGTACCGTGCCGGGGTTGGTCATCCGGCCGTGGATGGGCCGGGTGGCGCGGGACCACTGCCGTCGCTCGAGCGATCGTGCCGCTGAGGGGGCCCCTCATCTGCGGTCGTACGTGGTGTACGCCTCGCGTGGAGGGCTGTCGGGTCGGAGCCGATCGGGCCACCGACCGGGCATCCTCATTCAAGGTCGCGCCCCTGGCACACGAAAATGCTCAGTAAGCGCAATATCACTGTACCCCGGATTCGCGCACGCGTGTGGGGCGAATTCATCGGAACGGTGTGATGTCCCCCGCAGACCGGACCCTTACCCCCCGGTCGGCTCGGGCTATTCTGCGCTCCATGGAGACGCCTGACAACGCCACGGAAGCACCCGACGCAGCGCCCGCACCGACCGGGATCGCCGCCCAGGACTGGGCCACCGCGTCCGCCGACCCGCAGTACCGCGCCGCGGTCGTGGACCTGCTGGGCGCCCTGGCCTACGGGGAACTCGCGGCCTTCGAGCGGCTCGCCGAGGACGCCAAACTCGCGCCGACACTCGGGGACAAGGCGGCACTGGCGAAGATGGCCTCCGCCGAGTTCCACCATTTCGAGCAGATCACCGACCGCCTCACGGCCGTCGAGGAGGCGCCGACGACCGCCATGGAGCCGTTCGCCAAGGCGCTGGACGACTTCCACCGCCAGACGGCCCCCTCGGACTGGCTGGAGGGCCTGGTCAAGGCGTACGTCGGCGACGCGATCGCCAGTGACTTCTACCGGGAGATCGCGGCGCGTCTCGACTCGGACACCCGCTCCCTCGTCATCTCGGTGCTCGACGACACGGGCCACGGGCACTTTGCCGTCGAGAAGGTGCGGGCCGCCATCGAGGCGGACCCCCGGGTCGGCGGCCGGCTGGCCCTGTGGGCGCGCAGGCTGATGGGCGAGGCGCTCTCGCAGGCCCAGCGGGTGGTGGCGGACCGCGACGCGCTCTCCACCATGCTCGTGGGCGGCGTGGCGGACGGCTTCGACCTCGCCGAGGTCGGCCGGATGTTCTCCCGGATCACCGAGGCCCACACCAAGCGCATGGCCGCCCTGGGGCTCGCCGCCTGACGGCCGGCGGGGCCGGTGCGTCCCGCGGCGGCCCTACTGGGCGGCCGCCGACCGCACCGGCCCTCCGCCGCGCGTGCGGATCAGCAGGGACAGGGTCACCGCCCCGACCAGCACGGCACCGGCGGACGTCGCGAGCAGGTGGCCGGAGCCGAGTGCCGAGTGGGTGAGGTACGCGCCGAACAGGGCACCCGCCGCCCCCGTGACGAACACCGCGCGCGAGGACGGCAGACGGCCGGACAGGTAGTGGAGCGCGGCCCAGGACAGGGCGAGTCCGAGCACGACGGAACTGATGGACACCCACAGCACAGAGGGTCACCTCGCTTGCACGGCGTGGCGGTCGGTCGGTCCCAGGCGGCTTACCCGTGGCCCGCGGAACGCAATCCTCCCGGGCCGCCGTGAACCCCACCGAGGGACGGGCCGGTGGTCCGTGGCGCGCACCGGAACGACAGGACGGGGGCCCGGCGGACGATTCCGCCGGGCCCCCGTCCCGTGTGCCGCGTCGCGCGGGCTACAGCGCGCCGAACCCGACCCGCCGGGTGCTGGGCTCACCGATCTCCACGTAGGCGATCCGGTCGGCCGGCACCAGGACCTTGCGGCCCTTGTCGTCCGTGAGGCTGAGCAGCTGCGCCTTGCCGTTGAGCGCCTCGCTGACGGCGCTCTCGACCTCTTCGGCGGAAAGTCCGCTCTCCAGAACGATCTCGCGGGGCGTGTGCTGCACCCCGATCTTGACCTCCACGGCTATGTCCCTCCGACGGTCCGTCTCTGCGCGGTGAACCGCGCCGTACGCAGCACACATTAGCCCGGTGAAGGGACGGACCACGGGTCGACCGGCAACGCCCGCAGCGAACACCCGCCGCGTCCGGCGTCCGGCTCAGTGCTGATCGGTGCCGTGCAGGGGGAACCCGGCGATGCCGCGCCAGGCCAGCGAGGTCAGCAGCTGCACCGCGGACTCGCGCGGGATGCCGGACGGGCTGGAGAGCCAGTAGCGCGCCACGACCTGGGAGACACCGCCCAGACCGACCGCGAGCAGCATCGACTCGTCCTTGGACAGGCCCGTGTCGCCGGCGATGACGTCGGAGATGGCCTCCGCGCACTGCAACGAGACCCGGTCGACCCGCTCGCGGACCGCCGGCTCGTTGGTCAGGTCGGACTCGAAGACCAGGCGGAAGGCGCCGCCCTCGTCCTCGACGTAGGCGAAGTAGGCGTCCATGGTCGCCTCGACGCGCAGCTTGTTGTCCGTGGTCGAGGCGAGCGCCGTGCGGACCGCCTGGAGCAGCGACTCGCAGTGCTGGTCGAGCAGGGCGAGGTAGAGCTCCAGCTTGCCGGGGAAGTGCTGGTAGAGGACGGGCTTGCTGACGCCCGCCCGCTCGGCGATGTCGTCCATCGCCGCGGCGTGGTAGCCCTGGGCGACGAAGACCTCCTGCGCGGCGCCCAGCAGCTGGTTGCGTCGGGCACGGCGGGGCAGCCGGGTGCCCCGCGGGCGCGCCGCCTCTGTCTGCTCGATGGCTGTCACGCCGCCTCCCAAAATCGTGTTCGAACACAGTCGCACCGTGCTCGCTGTGCCGTCGGGCCATCGTACTTTTGAGTAACCCGGGTGTGCGCGGCGCGGACGCAGAATTTCACGGACCGGACGGCCGCGGAAGCCGCCGAGGCGCCGGGACCGTGCCGCAAAGGGTGCGTACTACCGGTAATCGTCCTCGTCCTCGGTGACGACACGTGCCTGTTCCGCCGCATCCGCCTCGTTCGCGGTACCGCGGTCGAGGCCGGAGAGCGGTTCGTCCTCCTCCGGCCGTACGTCCGTCCGCTGCTCGGCGCTGTCGGCTTCCGGAGCCTCGGGGTCCGTGGTGTCCGGCTGCCGGTCCTCGAAGGTCCCCGGGTCGCTCGGGTCGACCGTCATGGCGGCCCCCTTCCCTCTCTTGCAGCCTAGGAGCAACCTCCGGGGGGCGCTATGCGGCCTGTGACGGCGAACACACGAACCACCGCGTGATCATCTCGTAACATTGCCGCATGTCTTCGACCGAGCTGCCCGGTATCCACGCCGCCGCCGCCGCGGTGGCACCCACGGTCGGTCCGGTCCGGATCGCGGAGGGCGAGGAACTGCGCTCCGTCGAGCTCCCCGGACTCACCCTGACCGTCCGCTCCCGCCCCTCGGGGCCGGGGGAGCCCGCCCTCCTCGTGCACGGCCTGGGCGGCTCCTCCCAGAACTGGTCGGCGCTCATGCCGCTGCTGGCGGACACGCTCGACAGCGAGGCGGTCGATCTGCCCGGCTTCGGGGACTCCCCGCCGCCGGACGACGGCAACTACTCCGTCACCGGACACGCCCGGGCGGTGATCCGGCTGCTGGACGCCGGCGGGCGCGGGCCCGTTCACCTTTTCGGTAACTCCCTGGGCGGCGCCGTCGCCACCCGGGTCGCGGCCGTCCGGCCCGATCTGGTGCGCACGCTGACGCTCGTCTCCCCCGCCCTGCCCGAGATCCGGGTGCAGCGGCCCGCCGTACCGACGGCCCTGCTCGCGGTTCCCGGAGTCGCCTCCCTGTTCGTCCGGTTGACGCGGGAGTGGACCGCGGAGCAGCGCACCCGCGGAGCCATGGCACTCTGTTACGGCGATCCGGCACGAATCTCCGACGAAGCCTTCCGCCACGCGGTGGCCGAGATGGAGCGCCGACTGGAACTGCCGTACTTCTGGGACGCCATGACGCGCTCGGCACGGGGCATCGTGGATGCCTACACGCTGGGAGGACAGCACGGGCTGTGGCGCCAGGCCGAGCGGGTGCTCGCACCGACGCTCCTCGTGTACGGCGGGAAGGACCAGCTCGTCTCGTACCGGATGGCACGCAGGGCGTCCGCGGCCTTCCGCGACTCGCGCCTGCTGACACTGCCCGACGCAGGGCACGTGGCGATGATGGAGTACCCGGAGACGGTCGCCCAGGCGTTCCGGGAGCTGCTCGACGAACGTGGCAGGAGCTGATCCGGGGCGTGGGACGACACAGCCGAAAGGGCCCTGAGGCCATCCGGCACGACAGCGGACCCCCCGCCGACGCCGCCGTGGAGCGCGGTACCGGCCGACGCGGGCGGGAGGCCGCGGCACCGCCTCCGCGGGACGGCCGCGGCCCGTTCGCCGACGAGCCGCAGGTGCGCGGCGGGCACCCGGAGCAGCACGAGCCGGGAGGCGGCTGGGGCACCGGCCCGCAGCCGCGCGAGGACGGCGCGCGGGAGCCCGCGGGACCGGCCGGCCAGGAGGTCTTCCGGGCCGGGCAGGCCGCCCTGGCGCGGCAGCGGGCGGCGCAGCGGGCCGACGCCGGCCGGCGCACGCCCGAGCCGGACACCGGGGCGCTGGTGCCGGGTCCGCGCAGGGAGTTCCTGGAGGCGTTCGACAGCGCTCCGGTCCGCCCCGCGCCGCCGGCCGCTCCCGAGGAGCCGGACGAGGCCCCCGGCGGACCGGAGGAGGGCCCCGCCCGTCCGGCGAGGGGCGGCAAGGGCCGTACGTTCACCGGGATCGCGGCCGCCGCCGTGGCCACGGTGCTCGCGGTGGTGGTGGCCGGGCAGGTGGCGGAGGGCAGGGACGGCGGGCAGGACGGCCGGGAATCCGCCGGCGTCGACCGCCAGGAGTCCGAGGACGCCTCCCGCTCGGTGAACCGGAGCACCCCCCGGCTGGGGGAGCAGAAGGCCGGGACGCCGTCGTACGCGCAGCGGATGGCCACGGCCTTCCCGCTGGCGGCGGACCTGAAGGCGTCCGGGACGTTCGACGCGGTGCCCGGGCTGGCCGAGGCGCCGGGCAAGGGACAGCTGCACCGGTACCGGATCGACGTCGAGCGGGGACTCGGCCTCGACGCGGGGCTGTTCGCCGACGCCGTGCAGGAGACCCTGAACGACGACCGCAGCTGGGCGCACAACGGTGCCATGACCTTCGAGCGGATCTCCTCCGGCGAGCCCGACTTCGTGATCACCCTCGCGAGTCCGGGCACGACGGCGGACTGGTGCGAGAAGTCGGGACTGGACACCACCGAGGACAACGTCTCCTGCGACTCGGCCGCCACGGACCGCGTGATGATCAACGCGTACCGCTGGGCGCAGGGCGCCTCGACCTTCGGTCCGGACAAGCTCCTGCCCTACCGTCAGATGCTGATCAACCACGAGGTCGGCCACCGGCTGGGGCACAACCACGTCAGCTGCCGCACGCCCGGGGCCCTGGCCCCCGTGATGCAGCAGCAGACCAAGACGCTGGACATCGACGGCATCAAGTGCCGCCCCAACCCCTGGGTGTATCCGGGGAGTTGAGAGAGACGGGAGGAGGGGCGTCCGAATGGCGGGACGGTCGTCCCACTCCGCGTTGACATCGGGGGAGGGGGTCGTTCATATTTCTCCGCATGTCACGCAGTCCCGCATCCTCCGAGCGCGCCGCCCTTGAGCTGGCGCTGCTCGGCGTGGCCGGGCACTGCGTAGCCGACATTCTCTGTCGCTGACGCCTGCCCGTGCGCGCGTCGGCCACCTCCTGAGCAGCCCTCTCCGGCTCCTCGGCCCCTGTCCTCCGCCGCGCCCGGGCGTACTCCGTCCGCAGGCGCGGCAGTTCGATGTCACCGGTTCCACCCCCTCTCCGGGGGCGGCACCCGCTGCGCCCGTGCGGACCTTCCTCCTCCTGCCGCAGCACACCGAGAGGTCATCTTCCGATGAGCCAGCCGTCCGTCATATCGCGCCGCGTGGCAACCGCCGCCGCCGTCAGTCTCGCCCTGGTCGCCGGCCTGGCGGCCTGCGCGGGCCCCCAGAGCAACGGCGGCGGGGGCGACGGAGCGGGCTCCGGGGCCCCGGGCAAGCCGCAGAAGGGCGGCACCCTCACGGTCCTCAACAGCAACCCGCAGGAGGACTTCGATCCCGCGCGGCTCTACACCTCGGGCGGCGGCAACGTGCCCTCGCTGGTGTTCCGCACCCTCACCACCCGCAACCGGGAGAACGGCGAGGCCGGCGCCCAGGTCGTCCCGGACCTGGCCACCGACCTGGGCACGCCGAGCAAGAACGCCACCGTCTGGACGTACACCCTCAAGGACGGGCTGAAGTACGAGGACGGCACCGCCATCACCAGCGCGGACGTCAAGTACGGCATCGAGCGCTCCTTCGCCGCCGAACTCTCCGGCGGTGCGCCCTACCTGCGCGACTGGCTGATCGGCGGCGCCGACTACCAGGGGCCCTACAAGGACGAGAAGGGCCTCGACTCCATCGAGGTCCCGGACGACCGGACCATCGTCTTCCACCTGAACAAGCCCGAGGGCGAGTTCCCCTACCTCGCCACCCAGACCCAGACGACCCCGGTGCCCCGGGCGAAGGACACCGGCACCGCGTACGAGAAGCACCCGGTCTCCTCCGGCCCGTACAAGGTCGTCTCGAACGAGAACGACGGCGAGCGGCTCGTCCTGGAGCGCAACCCGCACTGGTCGGCCGCCACCGACGAGGAGCGCAAGGCCTACCCGGACAGGATCGACGTGCGCTCCGGTCTGGACTCCGCCGTCATCAACCAGCGGCTCTCCGCCTCGCAGGGCGTCGACGCCGCCGCCGTCACCACCGACACCAACCTCGGCCCGGCCGAGCTCGCCAAGGTCTCCGGCGACAAGGAGCTCGCCGCCCGGGTCGGCACCGGCCGCTTCGGCTACACCAACTACATCGCCTTCAACCCGAAGGTGAAGCCCTTCGACGACCCGAAGGTGCGCCAGGCGGTCTCCTACGCCGTCGACCGCTCCTCCGTCGTCAACGCCGCCGGCGGCTCCTCCCTCGCGGAGCCCGCCACCACCTTCCTGCCGAACCAGAAGTCCTTCGGCTTCACGGACCACGACCACTTCCCCGCGGGCCGGACGGGCGACCCGGCGAAGGCCCGGGAACTGCTGAAGCAGGCCGGGTACCCCGAGGGCCTGAAGGTCACCCTCACGCACTCCAACGACAAGGACTTCGAGACCAGCCCGGAGATCGCCACGGCGCTCCAGGCCGCCCTCAAGAAGGCCGGCATCACCGTCGAGCTCAAGGGCCTGGAGAGCAACGACTACGCCGACACCATCCACAGCGCGTCCAAGGAACCGGGCTTCTTCCTCGCGCACTGGGGCGCCGACTGGCCCTCGGGCGGCCCGTTCCTCGCACCGATCTTCGACGGCCGCCAGATCGTGAAGGACGGGGCCAACTTCAACACCGCCTTCCTGGACGACGCCTCGGTCAACAAGGAGATCGACGAGATCAACAAGCTGACCGACCTGAAGGCGGCCGCCTCGCGCTGGGGCGCGCTCGACCGGAGGATCGGCGAGCAGGCGCTGACGGTGCCGCTCTTCCACCCGGTCTACAAGCGGCTCTTCGGCCAGGACGTCAAGAACGTGGTCATCAGCGACTGGACCGGTGTGCTCGACGTCTCCCAGGCCGCGGTCAAGTAACCATGTCCGAAGCACTTCTCGTCCAGGAGGCGGGGACGGCGGCTCCCGCCGCCCCCGCCTCGGGGGCCCGGCAGTTCTGGCGGCGGCTGCGCGCCCAGCGCGCGGCCACCGCCGCCGCGGCCGTGGTCCTCCTGCTCTTCCTGGCCGCGCTCGCCGCGCCGCTGCTCGCCGCGCTGGCCGGCCAGGACCCCGACACCTTCCACCCCGACCTCGTCGACTCGGCGGCCGGCGGGGTCCCCCTCGGCTCCTTCGGCGGCATCGGCGCGGACCACTGGCTGGGCGTCGAACCCCAGACCGGCCGCGACCTGTTCGCCCGCATCGTCTACGGCGCCCGGGTCTCGCTGGGCGTGGCCGTCGCCGCGACCCTCCTCCAGGTCACCATCGGTGTGGTGGTGGGCCTGGCCGCGGCCCTCGGCAACCGCCGGCTCGACCAGGTCCTCAGCCGCGTCACCGACATCAACGTCGCCCTGCCGCTCATGGTCATCGCCCTCGGGCTGCTCGCCGTCGTCCCGCCCTCGTTCCCCCGGCCCGTGCTGATCGCGCTGGTCATCGGCGGCATCAACTGGGCGGGTACGTCGAAGATCGTGCGCGCCCAGGCCCTCGCCCTGAAGACCCTCGACTTCGTCTCGGCGGCCCGGCTCAGCGGGCGCGGGGGATGGAGCATCGCCCGGCGCGAACTGCTGCCCTCGCTCGCCGCGCCCGTCATCACGTACGCCGCGCTGCTCTTCCCCGTCAACGTCACCGTCGAGGCGGCCCTTTCCTTCCTCGGCGTCGGCATCAAACCGCCCACCCCGTCCTGGGGCCAGATGCTCACCGAGGCCGACACCTGGTACCAGTCGGCCCCCACCTACCTCCTGATGCCGGCCGGGCTGCTCTTCGTCACCGTGCTCTGCCTGACCGTGCTCGGCGAGGGCGTCCGCACGGCGCTCGACCCCCGGGCGGCCTCCCGGCTGCGCGTGGGCACCGGCCGCGAGGACCGGACGAAGGGGCGGGCCTCGTGACCGGCTTCCTGCTGCGACGGCTCGGCGGAGCCGTCTTCGTGCTCCTCTCGCTGACCGTCATCCTGTACGCGGTCTTCTACGTCGCCCCGGGCGACGTCGCCCAGATCGCCTGCGGGCCGCGCTGCTCGCCCGCCCAGGTCGCCCAGGTGACCGAGCAGCTCCGGCTCGACGACCCCGTGTACACCCAGTACGGGCACTTCCTCCAGGGCATCGTCGCCGGCCGGGACTTCTCCACCGGCACGGGCGTGGAGCACTGCACCGCGCCCTGCCTCGGAGTCTCGTACCAGAGCGACCAGCAGGTCATGACGCTGATCCTCACCAAGCTGCCGGTGACCGGTTCGCTCGTCATCGGGGCGTTCGTCTGCTGGATCCTGCTCGGCGTCGGCACCGGCGTGCTGTCCGTGTGGCGGCGGGGCCGGATCACCGAGCGGCTGCTGACCTGGCTCACCCTGGCCGGCACGGCGACACCCGTGTTCGTCATCGGCCTGCTGCTCATCATCGTCTTCTGCTCCACGCTGCAGTGGCTGCCGTCGCCCACCTACGTGCCCCTCACCGAGGACCCGGAGCAGTGGGCCTGGGGGCTGCTGCTGCCCTGGGTGTCCCTGGCGCTCATCGAGTCCGCCAAGTACGCCCGCCTGACCAGGAGCTCCATGCTGGAGACCCTCGCCGAGGACCACGTACGCACCTTCCGCGCGTACGGCGTCGGGGAGCGGGCCGTCATCGGGCGGCACGCGCTGCGGGGCGCGGTCGCACCCGTGATCGCGCTCAGCGCCCTCGACTTCGGCAGCATGTTCGGCGGTGCGGTCCTGACCGAGTCCCTCTTCGGGATCCCGGGGATCGGACGCGAACTCGTTCACGCCGTCAAGGTCGTCGACCTGCCCGTGGTCGTCGGCGTGGTGCTGGTGACCGGTTTCTTCGTGGTGCTCGCCAATGCCGTCGCGGACCTGCTGTACGCGCTGGCCGACCGACGGGTGGCCCTGTCATGACAACACCGCTGGTCCAGGTCGAGGACCTCACCATCGACTTCGGCACCGTCCGCGCCGTGGACGGGCTCTCCTTCACCCTGGAGGCGGGCGCCGCCCTCGGCGTCGTCGGGGAGTCCGGCTCCGGCAAGAGCGCGTCGGCCTCCGCGCTGCTCGGACTGCACCGGGGCACCGGCGCCCGCGTCACCGGGACGGTCCGCGTCGCCGGCACGGACGTGGGCACCGCCGGCGAGGCCGAACTGCGGGCGCTGCGCGGGGCGAAGGCGGCGATGGTCTTCCAGGACCCGCTCTCCTCGCTCGACCCCTACTACACCGTCGGCGACCAGATCGCCGAGGTGTACCGGGTGCACCACCCCGTCTCCCGGCGGGCGGCCCGGGCCCGGGCCGTGGAGGTCCTGGACCGGGTCGGCATCCCGGACGCGGCCCGGCGCGCCCGGTCGCGGCCGCACGAGTTCTCCGGCGGCATGCGCCAGCGCGCGCTCATCGCGATGGCCCTGGCCTGCGAACCGCGGCTGATCGTCGCGGACGAGCCGACCACCGCTCTCGACGTGACCGTGCAGGCGCAGATCCTGGACCTGCTGCACGACCTGCGCCGCGAGACCGGCACGGCGCTGCTCCTGGTGACCCACGACGTGGGTGTCGCCGCGGAGAGCGTGGACGAGGTCCTGGTCATGCAGCACGGCCGGGCGGTGGAACGCGGACCGGCCGCCGAGGTACTGGGCGCGCCCCGGCAGGCGTACACCCGGGAACTCCTGTCCGCGGTGCCCCGGCTCGACGCGAAGCGTCCCCCGGCGCCCGTCCCCGGCCCGGCGCCCGTCCCCGGCCCGCGGGACGCGTCGCCGGACGCCGGACCGCTCCTCGAGGCCGTCGGCCTGCGGCGGGAGTTCGGCCGGGGCTCCGGCCGGGTCACCGCCGTGGACGGCGTCTCGCTCACCGTCCGGGCCGGCGAGACCCTCGGCATCGTGGGGGAGAGCGGCAGCGGCAAGACGACGCTCGGCCGCATGCTCGTGCGGCTGGACGACCCGACGGCCGGGCAGCTCCGGTACGACGGGCGGGAGATCGGCGCGCTGCCGGAGAAGGCCCTGCGGCCGTTCCGCCGCGAGCTCCAGATGGTCTTCCAGGACCCGGTGGCCTCCCTCAACCCGCGGCGCTCCGTCGGCGAGTCCGTGGCCGACCCGCTGCGGGCCGCCGGGGAGACCGACGAGACCCGCATCCGGGACCGGGTCCGCGGACTGCTGGAGAGGGTCGGGCTCGACGCCGACCGGTACGAGCGCCACCCGCACGAGTTCAGCGGCGGACAGCGCCAGCGGATCGGCATCGCCCGGGTGCTCGCCGCCGAGCCGAAGCTGATCGTGTGCGACGAGCCGGTCTCCGCGCTCGACGTCACGACCCAGGCCCAGGTGATCGCGCTCCTCGCCGGGCTCCAGCGCGAGCTCGGCATCGGGCTCGTCTTCATCGCCCACGACCTGGCCGTGGTGCGGCAGGTCAGCGACCGTGTGGCGGTGATGCGGCAGGGCCGGATCGTCGAGGAGGGCGCCGTCGACGAGGTGTACGGATCGCCCCGGGACCCGTACACGCGACAGCTCCTCGCCGCGGTGCCCACGCTCGACCCGGCCCGCGCCGCCGCGCGCCGGGCGGCCCGCTCGGAGCTGGCCGCAGCCTGACGCAGCGTCACCGAACGCCGTGATGTCGCAACAGAACGCGACTGCCGCGGGAAAGTTACGCCGGTTCACCCCTTTCGGTGGTGGGGGGGGGGAGGGGTCCGCGGGCGACACGGGCGTGAGCGAGTAGAGGTGGAGCACGCGGTCGGCCGCGAAAAGACGCCACCCA
>NZ_JBEXRT010000009.1:144940-177850 GCF_040613235.1 Streptomyces sp. NPDC006296
CCTCCTCCCTCCTCTCCTTACCTTTTCTCACCCTCCCCCTTTCTCTGTCCCCCCCCCCACACCCCCCCCCCCCAACCACCGGTCTGTCCGCATACGGTCGTCCCGCTGTGAGCCGCCGATCAACGGCGGCCACCCACAAGGGAGATCGGGGGTGTGCTCGTGCGGATCGGACTTCTCACGGACGGTGGCTACCCGTACGCGAACGGTGAGTCCAGGCTCTGGTGCGACCGTCTGGTGCGCGGGCTGCCCCAGCACGAGTTCGACCTCTTCGCGCTCAGCCGCTCCGCCGACCAGGAGCGACAGGGCTGGGTCCGCCTGCCCGACCGGATCGGACGGGTGCGGACGGCACCGATGTGGACCCACCGGGAGGACGACCGCCACCCCCGCCGCACCGGAGGGCTGACGGGCCGGCTCGCCACCGGCCTGGGGCGCGCGTACGGGCGCCGTGACCGACGGCGCTTCACGGCGCACGTGACGGCGCTCGTCGGCGCGGTCTGCGCCGGTCCGGAGGCCGGACAGGGGACCTGCCCGGAGCCCGGCAGCGTGCACGACCGCTTCACCGAGGGCCTCTACGGCCTCGCCGAACTGGCCCGCGAGCGCGGCGGACTGCACGGTGCCCTGCGCTCCGAGACGAGCGTGCGCATCGTGCAGTCCGCCTGCCGCGCCCCGGGCGCCGGCCGGACCCTCCACGGCGCCACCGTCCCCGACTACCTCGCCCTGGCGGCCGGGCTGGAGCGCGCCCTGCGCCCCCTCTCCCTCGACTGGTACGACGAGGAGGACGGCCTCGGCGCGGTGGACCTCTGCCACGCCGCGTCCGGCGGCACGGCGGCTCTCCCAGGGCTGTTGGCCAAACGCTTCTTCGGAGTGCCGCTCCTGGTGACGGAGCACGCCGTGCCGCTGCGCGCCCACTACCTCGCGGCGCCGCGCGCCCCCCTGGACGCGCCCGTGCGCGCCGTGCTGGCCCACTTCCACCGGCTGCTCGCCGCCGAGGTCTACCGGGAGGCCGCGCTCATCACCCCCGGCAACACCCACGTCCGGCGCTGGCAGGAGCGGTTCGGCGCCGACCGGGCCAGGCTGCGCACCGTCTACCCGGGCATGGAGGCCGAGCGGTTCGGCGACGTGGGGGAGGGGGACGACGGGGGCGGCCCCGGAACCCTGGTGTGGATCGGCCGCATCGAGCCCGCCAAGGACCTGATCGCGCTGCTCCACGCCTTCGCCGAGGTGCGCAGGGCCGAACCGGACGCCCGGCTCCGGATCTTCGGCGCACCGGTCCGGGGCGCCGAGGGGGAGACCTACCTCGCGCACTGCCGGGCCCTCGCCGTCCAGCTCTTCCCCGACGAGGCCGCGGACGCCCACGCCGTCGGCGACAACCCGGTCACCTTCGAGGAGATCGGCGGCCCCGAGGTGCCCGACCTCGCCGGGGCCTACGCCGCGGGCGGGGTCGTCGTCCTGTCCAGCGTGGTCGAGGGCTTCCCCATAAGCCTGGTCGAGGCGATGTTCTGCGGCCGGGCCACCGTCTCGACGGACGTGGGCGCCGTCGTCGAGGTCGTCGGCGGCACGGGCCTGGTGGTGCCCCCGCGCAATCCGCGGGCGCTCGCCGACGCCTGTGTCGCGCTGCTGCGCGACCCCGAGCGCCGTGCACGCCTGGGCGCGGCGGCGCGCGCCCGGGCGCTCGAACTCTTCACCGTCGAGCAGAACCTCGCGGCGTTCCAGGACATCTACCTCGACCTCGCGGGGCACGCCCCGGCCCGGTGGGCGGCCCCGGTGGACCCCCGGGACCCGGCCGGCCCGCCGCGCCCCTTCGCCACGCCCCCGGAGGCCCACGTGCTGGGCGCCCCGCAGCCCGCACCGGCCGCCGCACGGGCCGTGGCCGGCGTGCTCCGGGTGCCGAGCTGGGCGCTCGGCGCGGAGGGCGTGTGCGCGGGCGCGCACGGAGCGGGAGACGGCGATGCATGACGAGACCAGCGGCCACGACCACGGAGGAGTCCCGATGGGCAGACCGACCGAGGGCCCGGTCCCGGGCACCGGGAGCGAGCCGGCGGACGACGGTCCCGGGACGCTCCGCTCCGCGGTCAGGGCACCCGAGATCGCCTACCGCCCCGCGCGCGGATCCCTGGCGCGGCGCGGCCCCGCGGACCCCGTGAAGGTGCTGATGCACCGCCACCGGGATCTCTGCGCCTACGCCGTCGACCCGCTGGAGATCGCGGCCGGTCTGGAGGCGCACGGGCTGACCGACCGGGCCGCCGCGCGCTACCGGCACCGCGACGTCTTCTCGCTCGCGGAGGAGCTCTACGCCCGTGCCCCCGCCGCGGGCAGGTCCGCCCGCGGCCGCGCGGCCCGCCCGGGGCGCGTCAGGGAGGCGCGCGCCGGCTGGACGCTCACGGCCCTGCTGCCCGGTGCCGCCTGCCTCGCGACGGCCGGGGCGCTCCGGGCCACCGAGGGGGTGCTCGGCGACGGAGCCAGGTGCGCGGTCACCGCCGCCGGGGCGCTGCTCGTCCTCCTCGGGCTCCGGCTCTGCCTGCGTGACGGTCCGCTGCGCACCCCGCCCGGCGCCCCGGGCGTCACCCTGTACGTCTGCTGGCTCCTCGGCTACGCGGTGTACGGCGACGACCTGCTCGCCCAGGTCGTCAGCGGCGGCCCCGACGGACCCGTGAGCGCGGCGTCCGCCCCGCTCCTCGGCCTCGCGGCGGCGCTCGCCCCCGCCGCCTGGTGCGCCCACCTGTTCGCGGTGCACGCACGCCGCCGGCTCGACGGCTCGCACGGCCTGTCGGACTTCGGTGCGGGCGTGCGCCCCGCGCTCCTCGGCGTCGTCGCGCTCTTCCTGTGCGCGCTGGCCGCCCTCCTGCACCTCGCCGTGCTCGGCCACCCCGGGCCCGCCACCGGCCTCGCCGGTCCGCTCGCCCTCGGCGCCCTGCTGTTCCTGGCCAGGCTGCTGGCCGTGCACGGCTTCCCGGAGCCCGCCGCCACCGGACTCGCCGGCGCCTGCGCCGTCGAGGTGGCGGCCCCCTTCCTGGTCCTCGCCGGGCGGCTGCCCGGCCTCGGCCCTCTCGCCCGGCCGGTCGACGCCGTCGTCGCCGCGGCCGGACCCGGCGGCGTACCCGTCCTCGCCTGCGGGACCGCCGCGTTCGGACTGCTGGTCCACGCATCGGTCGCCCTCACCCGGGCGTCCGCCCACGCCTCGGCCTGACCGGGCCGTCCCGGCCCCGCGGAGCCGACGCCGCGGGTCCTCCCCACCGCACACCTTCCTCAAGGAGACACCGGACATGACCCGCCAATCCCTCTCACCGGCAACCAGCCGTCGGCACCGAGGGGGCGCACGATGAGGGTTCTGCTGCTCGGAGCGAACGGATTCCTCGGCCGCTTCGTCGCCGACCGCCTGCTGGCCGATCCCGCCGTGCACCTCACCGCACTGGGACGCGGCGACGACGCCGACGTGCGCTTCGACCTCGCGGGCGGCAGCCCCGGAGCGCTCACCCGCTTCCTGGACGCCGTCCACCCCGGGGTCGTCGTCAACTGCGCGGGCGCCACCCGGGGCGGTGCCCGGGACCTCACCCGCCACAACACCGTCGCCGTGGCCACCGTCTGCGAGGCCATGCGCCGCAGCGGATGCAGCGCGCGGCTGGTCCAGGTCGGCTGCGCCTCCGAGTACGGGCCCTCGCAGCCCGGCTCGTCCACCGCGGAGGACGCGGTGCCGCGTCCGGGCGGCCCGTACGGCGTCAGCAAGCTCGCCGCCACCGAGCTGGTCCTCGGCTCGGGTCTGGACGCGGTCGTGCTGCGGGTCTTCTCACCGGTGGGCCCCGGCACCCCGGCCGGCTCCCCGCTCGGCCGGCTGGCCGAGACGATGCGCCGCGCGATGCAGACCGGCGACCCGGAGCTCAAGCTCAGCGGCCTCGGGGTGCAGCGCGACTTCGTGGACGTGCGCGACGTGGCGCGCGCCGTGCACGCCGCCTCCCTCTCCGCCGCCCAGGGCGTCGTCAACATCGGTACCGGCAGGGCCGTGCGGCTGCGCGACGCGGCGGCGGTCCTCGCCAGGGTCGCCGGCTACGCGGGCGCCCTCCACGAGCTCGACACCCCTCCCGCCCGGCTCCCCATCGGCGCCCCGCGCGCCTCCTCGGAGTCGGTTGTCGAGCACATCGCGGCGACCCCGTCCCCCTACCCCGACGGCTGCGGCGCCTGGCAGCAGGCCGATGTGCGCACCGCCCGGGACCGGCTGGGCTGGCGCCCCCGGATCAATCTGGAGGAGTCCCTCGCCGACATCTGGATGGAGGCGGCGTGCCGTATCTGACGGACGCGGGCCCCGCCCTGCGGACCGGCGGGGCGCAGCAGCCCGGGGTCGGGGTGCCCGGATACGCCCACCCGCTGCTGGCGCCCGCCGAGTGGGCCGGGCTCAACCGGCCGGGCACCCCGCTGCACTGGGCCGTCCTCAACATCGACGACGGGCCGGGCGCGCGGCCCGACCCGCACTGCCTGGAGGCGGCCGGCCGGCTGCGCAACGCGCGCGAGCGGGCGCTGCGCGGGGAGGCGCCCGAGGACACCGTCCGCGCCGCGGGCGGCCGACTGCTGGGCCACATCGACCTGGCCCACGGCGGCCGCCCGTTCGGCGAGGTGGTCGCCGACGCCCGCCGCTACCTCGACTGGTACCGCGTCGGCGGCTTCTACCTCGACCGCTGTCCGGCCGAACGGGACGCGCTCCCGGCGGTCCGCCGGCTGACCGGCACCCTGTCCGCGCTCCTGGCGGACAGCGACGGCGCCGACGAGGGCGGCGGCCGGCTCGTCCTGGGACACGGCACCCACCCGCACCCGGGCTACGCCGAGGCCGCCGACCAGCTGGTCACCTTCCGGGGGGCGTGGACCGACTACCGCTGGTCGCAGGTGGCCGAGTGGACGGCGGTGTACGAACCGGGCCGCTTCGCGCACCTGGTCCACGGGGTGCCGCGCACCCACCTGGAGGAGGCCATGCGCATCGCCCGCTGGCAGGGCGCGGGCACGGTCTTCTTCACGGACCGGGGCGGCACGAGGGGACAGACCGACCCATTCGCGGCACTGCCCAGCTACTGGGACGAATTCGTCTCGCGGATCGGACCCGGTATCTCGGAATGAGGAGCGGCGTGGCAGTGTTACGGGAGAACAACCGTACGTAGACGAAGTACGTAGAAACCGACCACCTGCATTGTTGAGGTTCCTGTGTCGCTGCCACCCCTGGTAGAGCCGGCTGCTGAACTCACCGTCGACGAGGTCCGCAGGTACTCCCGCCACCTGATCATCCCGGACGTCGGGATGGACGGGCAGAAGCGGCTGAAGAACGCGAAGGTGCTCTGTGTCGGCGCCGGCGGCCTCGGCTCGCCGGCTCTGATGTACATGGCCGCGGCCGGTGTCGGCACGCTCGGCATCGTCGAGTTCGACGAGGTCGACGAGTCGAACCTGCAGCGCCAGGTCATCCACAGCCAGGCCGACATCGGCAAGTCCAAGGCCCAGTCGGCCAAGGAGACCGTGCAGGGGATCAACCCCCTGGTGAACGTGGTCCTTCACGAGGAACGGCTCGAAGCCGAGAACGTGATGGACATCTTCGCGCAGTACGACCTGATCGTGGACGGCACGGACAACTTCGCCACCCGCTATCTGGTCAACGACGCCGCGGTCCTGCTGAACAAGCCGTACGTCTGGGGCTCGATCTACCGTTTCGACGGTCAGGCGTCCGTCTTCTGGTCCGAGCACGGCCCCTGCTACCGCTGCCTCTACCCGGAGCCGCCGCCGCCCGGCATGGTTCCGTCCTGCGCCGAGGGCGGTGTCCTGGGCGTGCTCTGCGCGTCCATCGGCTCCATCCAGGTCAACGAGGCCATCAAGCTGCTCGCCGGCATCGGCGACCCGCTGGTCGGCCGTCTGATGATCTACGACGCGCTGGAGATGCAGTACCGCCAGGTCAAGGTCCGCAAGGACCCCGACTGCGCGGTGTGCGGCGAGAACCCCACCGTCACCGAGCTCATCGACTACGAGGCCTTCTGCGGCGTCGTGTCCGAGGAGGCCCAGGAGGCGGCGGCCGGTTCCACCATCACTCCGAAGCAGCTCAAGGAGTGGATCGACGGCGACGAGAAGATCGAGATCATCGACGTCCGCGAGCCGAACGAGTACGAGATCGTCTCGATCCCGGGCTCCCGGCTGATCCCGAAGAACGAGTTCCTGATGGGCACCGCCCTCCAGGACCTCCCGCAGGACAGGCGGATCGTCCTGAACTGCAAGACCGGTGTCCGCAGCGCCGAGGTCCTCGCGGTCCTCAAGTCGGCGGGCTTCGCCGACGCGGTGCACGTCGGCGGCGGCGTGATCGGCTGGGTCAACCAGGTCGAGCCCGAGAAGCCGGTCTACTAGGCCCGCGTCGGTGTGACGTACGGAGGGGGCCGGCTCCGGTGGACGGAGCCGGCCCCCTCCGCCGTGCCGTGGGCCCGGGGTGCGGTCAGCCGCAGACCGTTCCGGCCTTCGGGACCTTCCCTTCGAGCAGATAGGCGTCCACGTTCCGCTGGACGCAGGTGCTGCCGCCGTTGTACGCCCCGTGGCCCTGGCCCTTGTACGTGAGCTCGACCCCGACGCCCTTGCCGAGCGCCGCGGCCATCGCCCGGGCGCCGGCGTACGGCGTGGCCGGGTCGCCGGTGTTGCCGATGACCAGGATCGGGGCCGCACCGGGTGCGCTGACGTCGGGGGAGTCCCAGGCGCCCGCGACCGGCCAGCCGGTGCACGCCATCAGGCCCCAGCCGAGGTAGTCGCCGAACACGGGGGACGCCTCGCGGAACCGGGGGAGCGCCTTCCTGGTCTGCTCCAGGGTGAACCGCTGCCGGGAGTCGGCGCAGTTGACGGCGGTGTTGGCGGCGTTGGAGTTGTCGTAGTGCCCGTCCTCGGAGCGGCCGTTCAGCGAGTCGGCGAGGGCGAGCAGCAGACCGCCGTTGCCGCCGTCCGCCTCGTCCAGGCCCTGTTCGAGCAGCGGCCAGGTCTCCTTGGAGTAGAGGGCCGACGCGATGCCGGTGGTGGCCTGGGTCTGGGTCAGGTCCCGTTCGCCGAGGCCCGGGACGGGCTTCTTCTCCAGCTTCGCGAGGAGGGCCACGATCCCGTCCTGGACCTCCTTCGCGGTGGTCCCGGGGAGCCTGCAGTCGTCCCGCCGGGCGCAGTCGGCCGTGAAGTTGTCCAGGGCGAGCTGGAAGCCCTCGGCCTGGCCGAGGGAGGACGTGAGGGAGTCCTCCGTCGGGTCGACCACCGCGTCCAGCACGGCTCGGCCCACCTTCGTGGGGTACAGGTGGGCGTAGACGCCGCCCAGCTCGGTGCCGTACGAGATCCCGAAGTAGTGCAGCTTGTCGTCGCCGAGCACCTGCCGCAGCAGGTCCATGTCCCGGGCCGCGTTCGTCGTGCCGACGTAGGGGAGTTCGCCCCCTGAGTTCTTCTCGCAGTCCGCGATGTACGCCTTCTGGTCCCGGACGAAGGCCTTCTCCTCCTCGGCGTCGTCGGGGGTGCCGTCCTGCTCGTAGCGCGCGTCGAGTGCGGCGTCGTCCGCGCACTCGACCCCGGCGCTGCGGCCGATCCCGCGCGGATCGAAGCTGACCAGGTCGTACTGGCTCCGGAGCGTGTCGTAGGCGGTGCCGAACGACGGCAGGGTGGCGACGCCGGAGGCCCCCGGTCCGCCGAAGTTGAAGACGAGCGAACCGATGCGCTCGCCGCTGTTCTTCGCGGCGGCGCGGACGAGGGCGAGTTCGATGGTCCGGCCGCCCGGGTCCGCGTAGTCGAGGGGGACGTCCATGAAGGAGCACTGCCAGGGGGTCCCGCCGGGGAGCGGTGAGGGCGAAGGGCCGCTGCCCTGGGCCTGGCCGGGGGCCGGGCAGGGTTTCCAGTCGAGCTTCTGCGAGGACAGGTCCCCCGGTGTCGCGGTGGGGGCCGCCGTCGAGGCGGCCGAGGGCGCCGAGCTCCCGCCGCCCCCGCCCCCGTCGTCCGCACACGCCGTCAGGGGCAGCAGCACGGTCGTGGCGAGGGCGGCGGTACGCAGAGCGGGGGAGGTCCTCATGTGCTCATCGTGCGGTGGGGCGCGGGGGAACGCGCGGGGCGCGGGCCATGTGGGTGGCGCGCCCCGCGCAGGTGTTCTACAGCTCGCCCTTTCGGGTCAGCTGGTTGAAGCAGATCCAGCCGGGGAGGACGGGCAGCCACAGCGTCATCACGCGGAAGAGGAGCACGGCGGGCGCCGCGACCTCCTTGGGCAGACCCACCGCGATCAGACCCAGCGTCAGCGCGCCCTCGACGGCGCCCATGCCGCCCGGGGTGGGAGCCGCCGAGCCGAGGGCGTTGCCGGCGAGGAACACCACCGCGATGCTGGCGTAGCTGAGCTGCGGGACGTCGGGACCGCTGAACGCGCGGATCGACGCGTCGAGGCACAGCACGAACAGTCCGGTCAGCAGCAGCATGCCGCCGATGCCGGTGACCAGCTTCTGCGGGCGCTGCACCACGTCGAGCATGCGGGGCACGACCCCGGCGAACAGCGACCTGACCCGGGTGACGACGAACTTCCGCAGGAACGGGATCGCCGTCACCACCAGCACGAGCACGGCGACCGTGAGCAGACCCGCGATGACCGTCCTCGACGGGGTCAGCGAGTCCGGGGTCTTCTCCGTGCCGGTCAGGTACCCGAACAGGGCGAGCAGCAGGATGTGGGCGCCGAGCCCGAACAGCTGGGACGCGCCCACGCTCGCCACGGCGAGCCCCGGACGCACCCCGGCGCGTTGCAGGAAGCGCGTGTTCAGCGCCACGCCGCCGACCGCCGCCGGCGCCACGATCTTCACGAACGAGCCGGCCACCTGGGCCAGCACGGTCTTCCCGAAGCCCACCCGCTCGGGCACGAAACCGAGCAGGCTCATCGCCGCGGCGACGTAGCTCAGGGCCGAGAAGCCCAGGGCCGCCGCCACCCAGCCCCACTCCGCCTGCTCCACGACCGTCCCGAAGTCCGCCTCGGTGACCTGGGAGATCAGGAAGTAGGCGGCGATCGAACCCGCGATGAAGCTGAAGAGGGTGCGCGGCTTGATGCGCTCCAGACGGACCGGTTCGACCGGCGCCTGCGGTCTGATCAGCAGGACCTGGCGGCGGATCTGGGCCAGCATGTCCTCCTCGCGGGCCTCTTCCAGGGCGTCGTCCATCGCCCGCTTCTCGGCCTGCTTCTCGGTGCGCAGCGTCTTCCGGACGGCCTTGCGGTCGCTCGCCGCCGGGGTGTCGTGCTCCTGTGCCCTGGCCTGCTTGGCCTCCTGGGAGGCCTCCAGCACCGCCTCGCGCTCGCGCTGCGAACGCTCCCGCGCGAGTCTGCGCAGCGTCGCCCGGGTGGAGCGGCTCAGCGCGATCGGCTGGAGCAGCGGCAGGCAGTCCGCCACGGCGTCCGGCCCGAGCACGGCGAGCGCTCCGGCCACGGCCCGTTCGGCGCCCACCCGCAGGCCGGTGGTGGTGAGCAGCTGGGCGACGTCCATGCGCAGGATCAGGTCACCTGCGGCGATCTCACCGCCCCGCAGGTCCGTGACGAACACCGTGCCGGAACGATCCACCAGGATGGCGTCGCCGGTGAGCCTGCGGTGCGCGATGCGCCGGGACTGGAGCGCCCGCACCTGCCGCCAGGCACCCCGCACCAGCTCGTCGGTGATCTCCTCGTCCTCCATGGCGTCCAGCGAGCGTCCGCCGATGTGCTCGTACACGAGCATCACCGCGTCCGGCCCGAGCTCGGAGGTGGCGATCAGCTTGGGCGCGTTGGCCCCGGCGGCGATCGCCGCGTACGCGAGGAGCGCCTCCTGCTCCAGGGCCTGGCGCAGCGACTGGATGGAGCGGCGCTGGGTGATGGTGCGCAGGGTGAGCCTGCGCCACACCCGGTAGAAGAACCCCTGGGCCTGCTGTTCCCGGTCGACGACCGTGACGTCCAGCGGTGGCCCGTTCTCCAGGGTCACCAGGTAGCGGCGGCCCCGGTCGGTCTGGTCGATGCTGTCGGGAGCGTCCTCGGTGCGCATCGCGGCGACGGGGCGGAAGCCGACGTGGCGCAGACCGGCCATCAGGTGCTGGCCGGTCGGGCGGACGTTCGGCGAGCCGACCGCGTAGAGGGTGCCGTACGCCACGGTCCAGCCGATCAGGACCGTGAGGACGATCGAGAACGGTGTGGTGTACCCGCCGACCAGCATCGCGAAGGCGTCCAGCAGCAGCACCACCCACAGCACGACCCGCCACCGGGGTCTGCGGGCCATCCCCACCGCCGTCATGTAGGCGATGACCGGCGCGAGGTATCCGTGGACCGGATCGGTGAGCCCGTCCCCCGGCTGAGGCTGGGTCAGGGCGTCCCTGATCGTCCCGGAGGCCGATCGCGCGACCCAGAGGTCGGTGGCCAGGGTCACCCCGTGGGCCAGCACGGCGGCGAGCACCCCGTCCGCGATCCGCAGCCCGTCGCGCTTCACCAGGCGCTCGATCGCGAAGGCGACCGGCACCAGGAGGACGGCGATGCTGGACACCAGGCCCGCCAGCTTGATCAGCACGTCGGGGGCCTGGTCGGTGCCCTTGGAGATGTCGTTCTCCAGGCCGCTGGTGGTGCCCTGGGCGAAGGCGGCGATGGAGAACAGCAGCGCGATCGCCAGCACCCCGACGAGGAGCCGCAGCAGGTCGGACGGGCGGTGCACCCGGGCCGGGAGCAGGGGCTCGTCGCCCGAGACGCGGTCGGCCGGACCGCCGGCCGGAGCCAGGGTCGAGCCCGAGGGACGCTCCGCAGCCGGCTCCGGGGTCTCCCCGTGCCCGGGGACCCCGGGCACGCCGGAGGCATCGGACGCGCCGGGGCGCGGCTCGGCGTCGGAGGCGTCCGCCGCCTTCGGTGCCTGCACGCCCTGCTCCTTAGCCTCTGAAGAATCTTCGTGTTCCCGTATCACCGGTCACCGCCCGCACGATGGTGGCACGGCCCGCAGACAGAGGGGGGCATCAGGGTGCATTGCGCGGGCGTGATGCGCAACATACGGGGGTTCTCCCCGCGTGCGCGGTATGTCACCGGGCCGGCACCGGACAGGGCGCGTTGTCGGTGCCGTACGGCAGGATGGGGCGGATGAGCGAAGACCGGACGAACGCCGGCCTGACCGGGACCCCCGCCCCCGCGACCGCCGAGCTGCCCGCCTACGCCGAGCGGGTCCTGGACGTCGCCGACCTCGTCCCGCCCGGCCGCGTCATGACCTACGGCGACGTCGCCGAGTGGCTCGGCGACGGCGGCCCGAGGCAGGTCGGCCGGGTGATGGCGCTGTACGGCTCCGCGGTGCCCTGGTGGCGTGTGGTGCGCGCCGACGGGACGCTGCTGCCCGGCCACGAGCTGCGCGCGCTCGGGCACTACCGCGAGGAGGGCACACCGCTCCGCCCTGCCCCACCCGGAGCGGACGGACACGTTCCGCGCCTCGACATGAAGCGGGCCCGATGGGACGGCGTGACCGGGGGACCGGGCGACGAAGCTCACACCTGACAGCTTCCGCCATCGGGCCCCGCCGGGACAGGCGCCGGGCCGGTGAGCAGCCCGTACCACCGGCGAGCCGGGGCCCGGGTGTGACGGGGGACGCGTCCCACCGCACGCTGTCCGCCCCGCCGACGGCGTAGCGTCGTCCCCACGCGGCACGCTCCGCACCCTCGTCCCCGTCGTCTCCGCCGGGCCCCCTCCGGGACCCGGCACCGTCCGTCGTCCGCAGCCGTCACACCCGGGCCGTCACCCACGGCCCGCCACCGCGCAGACCCCAGAACACCTCCAGGACCGGCGATCCACGTGAGCTCCTCCTCCACCACCCGGAACAGCCCGCACCGTCAGGCACGGCGGCGGGCCCCGGGCGCGTACCGGCTGGTGCGCACGCCGCCGGGATCCGCGGAGCCCCCTCTGCTGGACGCACCGCAACGCGCCGTGGCCGACCACCGGGACGGCCCGCTCCTCGTCCTCGCCGGACCGGGCACCGGCAAGACCACGACCCTGGTCGAGGCGGTCGCCCGGCGCGTGGCCCGCGGGACCGACCCGGCCCGCATCCTGGTGCTCACCTTCAGCCGCAAGGCGGCGGTCGAACTCCGCGACAGGATGGCGGCCCGGCTCGGCGGCGCCCGGGCCCCGCAGGCCACCACCTTCCACTCCTACTGCTACGCCCTGGTCCGCGCCCACCAGGACGCCGACCTCTTCGCCGATCCGCTGCGCCTGCTCTCCGGGCCGGAGCAGGACGTCACCGTCCGCGAACTCCTCGCCGGGCAGCTCGCCCTGGAGCGCACCGGCCCCGCCCGCGTCCGCTGGCCCGACGAACTGCGGGCCTGCCTGACGACCCGCGGCTTCGCCGACGAGGTGCGCGCGGTGCTGGCCCGCAGCCGCGAGCTGGGCCTCGGCCCGGACGCGCTGGCCGACTTCGCCCGCCGTACCGGCCGGCCGGACTGGAGCGCCGCCGCCCGGTTCCTCGCCGAGTACCTCGACGTCCTCGACGCCCAGGGCGTCCTCGACTACGCGGAACTGGTCCACCGCGCGGTCCTGCTGGCCGAACGCCCCGAGGTCGCGGCGGAACTGGCCCGCGGCTACGACGCCGTGTTCGTCGACGAGTACCAGGACACCGACCCCGCACAGGTCCGCCTGCTGCACGCACTCGCCGGGAACCGGGGGAGCGCTCCGGGAACCGGCGGCGGCCGGACGCTGATCGCCTTCGGCGACCCCGACCAGTCCATCTACGCCTTCCGGGGCGCCGACGTGAACGGCATCCTCGACTTCCCCGACACCTTCCGCCGCGCCGACGGCGCGCCCGCCCCCGTCGGCGTCCTCACCACCTCACGCCGCTCCGGCGCCGTCCTGCTCCAGGCCACCCGGCTGCTCACCCGCCGGATGCCCCTGACCCGGCTGCCCGCGCAGAAGGTCCGCGCCCACCGCGAGCTGTCCGCCGTGCGGGACGGGGGGCGCGTGGAGGCGTACACCTATCCGACGCCCTCCACCGAGCTGGAGAACATCGCCGACCTGCTCCGGCGCGCGCACCTGGAGGAGGGCGTGCCCTGGAGGGACATGGCGGTCCTCGTGCGCGCCGGCGGCCGCTCCATCCCCGCGGTGCGCCGGGCGCTCACCTCCGCCGGGGTCCCCCTGGAGATCGACGGCGACGACCTCCCGCTGCGCCACGAACCGGCTGTCGCCCCGCTCCTGACCGCCCTGCGCACCGTCGCCGCGGCGGCGCTCCACCCGACCGCGGCCGAGGAACCGGAGAACGGGGCCGGGGCCGGGGACGACGGCACCGCACCCGGCGGGCTCGACACCGAGACCGCCCTCACCCTGCTCGCCTCGCCCCTCGGCTCCATGGACGCCGCCGACCTGCGCCGGCTCGGCCGCGCCCTGCGCGACGACGAGCGGGCCGCCGGGAACCGGCTGCCCCCGCCGTCCGGTGAACTGCTGGCGCGGGCGCTCGCCGAGCCCGAACGCCTGGCCACGCACGACCCGGCGTACGCCCGCGGAGCCCAGAGGCTCGGCACGCTCCTGCGCACGGCCCGCGACATCCTCGAAGCCGGCGGCACCGCGGAGGAGGCCCTGTGGACCCTCTGGAACGGCACCCCCTGGCCCGGCCGGCTGGAGCGCGCCGCCCTGCGCGGCGGCGCGGCCGGCCGGAACGCCGACCGGGACCTCGACGCGGTGTGCGCCCTCTTCGACACCGCCGCCCGGGCCGAGGAACGCACCGGGGGACGCGGCGCCCTGAACTTCCTGGAGGAGGTCGACGCCCAGGACATCGCCGCCGACACCCTCTCCCGGCGCGCCGTGCGCCCCGACGCCGTACGCCTGATGACCGCGCACCGCTCCAAGGGCCTCGAATGGCGCCTGGTGGTCGTCGCCGGGGTGCAGGAGGGGCTCTGGCCCGACCTGCGCCGCCGCGGCTCCCTCCTGGAGGCCGACCGGATCGGCCGCGACGGCCTGGCCGAACCGCTCACCCCCGGAGCGCTGCTGGCCGAGGAGCGCCGCCTCTTCTACGTCGCCGCGACCCGGGCCCGTGAACGCCTGGTCGTCACCGCGGTCAAGGCGCCCGCCGACGACGGCGACCAGCCCTCCCGCTTCCTCACCGAGCTGGGCACCGAACCCAGGGACGTCACCGGACGGCCCCGCCGCCCCCTCGCCGTGGCCCCGCTCGTCGCCGAACTCCGGGCGACGACCGTCGACCCCGCCGCCTCGCCGGCCCTGCGCGACGCCGCCGCCCGCCGCCTCGCCCGGCTCGCGGCGCTCACCGACGAGGAGGGCCAGCCGCTGGTCCCCGCCGCCCACCCGCACCGCTGGTGGGGACTGGACGAACCGACCCGCTCCGAGGTCCCGCTGCGTGACCGGGACCACCCCGTCGCCCTCTCGGGGAGCGCGCTCGACCAGCTCGCCAACACCTGCGCCCTCCAGTGGTTCCTCGGCCGCGAGGTCAAGGCCGACGCCCCCGCCACGGCCGCCCAGGGCTTCGGCAACGTGGTCCACGTGCTCGCCGACGAGGTGGCGTCCGGCCGCACCGCCGCCGACCTGGACGTCCTGATGGAACGCCTGGACTCGGTGTGGGACGGCCTGGTCTTCGACGCCCCCTGGAAGTCGCAGCAGGAGAAGGACCACGCCCGCGCCGCCCTGGAGCGCTTCCTGCACTGGCACGTCATGGACCGGGCCGGACGCACCCCCACGGCCAGCGAGCACGACTTCGACGTCACGCTGGAGGCCGGCGAGTACGCCGTACGGATCCGGGGCTCCATGGACCGCGTCGAACAGGACACCGAGGGCCGGGCGTACGTCGTCGACTTCAAGACGGGCAAGGGCGCGCCGACCAAGGACGAGGTGGCCGCCCACCCCCAGCTCGCCGTCTACCAGCTCGCGGTCCGGGAAGGCGCCGTCGACGAGGTCTTCGACGGCCGCCGCCCGGAAGCCGGGGGTGCCGAACTCGTCCAGCTGCGGCAGCCCGCACCCAAGAAGGAGGGCGGCGACGCCCTCCCCCGGGTGCAGGCGCAGGAGCCCCTCTCCGGCGCCTGGGTGTCCGACCTGCTGGCCACGGCGGCCGGACGCGTCCTGGACGAACGGTTCACCCCCACCACCGGCCAGCACTGCACCCACTGCGCCTTCCGGGCCTCGTGCAGCGCGCAGCCCGAGGGCCGCCAGGTCGTCGAATGACCTCCCCGGCCCCGCCCGCGCGGCACGGTGATGTCGGCGCCTGCGGTTAGCCTCTCTGGAGTGTCCCCCCGAATCACCGACCCCGAGCAGCTCAAGGAGCTCCTCGGGATCCCCTTCACCCCGGAGCAGACGGCCTGCATCACCGCGCCGCCCGCACCCCAGGTGATCGTGGCCGGAGCGGGCTCCGGGAAGACCACGGTGATGGCCGCCCGCGTCGTGTGGCTGGTCGGGACCGGACAGGTCGCGCCCGAACAGGTCCTCGGCCTGACCTTCACGAACAAGGCCGCCGGCGAGCTCGCCGAGCGGGTCCGCAAGGCCCTGGTCGCGGCCGGCGTCACCGACCCCGACGTCATCGACCCGGACCACCCCCCGGGCGAGCCCGCGATCTCCACCTACCACGCCTTCGCCGGCCGCCTCCTCACCGACCACGGCCTGCGGATCGGCCTCGAACCCACCACCCGCCTCCTGGCCGACGCCACCCGCCACCAGCTCGCCGCCCGGGTGCTGCGCGAGGCGCCGGGCCCCTACCCCGCGCTGACCCGGTCCTTCCCCACCCTGGTCAGCGACCTGCTGGCGCTGGACGCCGAGCTCGCCGAGCACCTCGTACGCCCCGAGGAGCTGCTGGAACACGACACCGCGCTCCTGCGGGAGCTGGAGACGGCCAGGCTCAGCAACGCCGAACTGCGCAAGATCCCCGAGGCGGCCGGGTCCCGCCGCGAGCTCCTCGGGCTGACCCGGCGCTACCGGACGGCCAAGCGCAGCCGCGACCTCCTCGACTTCGGCGACCAGATCGCCCTCTCCGCCGAGCTCGCCCTCACCCGGCCCGAGGTCGGCGCCGTCCTGCGCGACGAGTTCCGCGTGGTCCTGCTCGACGAGTACCAGGACACCTCCGTGGCCCAGCGGCTGCTCCTGGCCGCCCTCTTCGGCGGCGCGGGCGGTGACGGCACGGCGGGTCACGCCGTCACCGCCGTCGGCGACCCCTGCCAGGCGATCTACGGATGGCGCGGCGCCTCCGTAGCCAACCTCGACGACTTCCCCCGGCACTTCCCGCACGCCGACGGCACCCCGGCCACCCGCCACTCCCTCAGCGAGAACCGCCGCAGCGGCGGCCGCCTCCTGCACCTCGCGAACGGCCTCGCCGCCCCCCTGCGCGCCCTGCACGAAGGCGTCGAGGCGCTGCGCCCCGCCCCGGGCGCCGAACACGACGGCACCGTCCGCTGCGCCCTGCTCACCACCCACACCGAGGAGATCGACTGGCTCGCCGACTCGCTCGCCCACCTCGTGCGGACCGGGACGGCACCCGGGGAGATCGCCGTCCTGTGCCGGACCGCCGGAGACTTCCCCCGGATCCAGGCCGCCCTGGTCGCCCGCGACGTCCCGGTCGAGGTCGTCGGCCTCTCCGGGCTGCTGCACCTCCCCGAGGTCGCCGACCTCGTCGCCGTCTGCGAGGTCCTCCAGGACCCCGGGGCCAACGCCTCCCTGGTCCGCCTGCTGACCGGACCCCGCTGGCGCATCGGACCGCGCGACCTCGCCCTGCTGGGCCGCCGCGCCCGGGTCCTCGTGCACCGCACCGCCCCGGGCGACGGGGACGCCGACCCCGACCGGCGCCTGGCCGAGGCCGTCGAGGGCACCGACCCGGCCGAGGTGATCTCGCTCGCCGACGCCCTCGACACCTTCCTGGAGTCCGGCGGGACCGAGGACGACCGGCTGCCGTTCTCCGCCGAGGCCCGTGTCCGCTTCGCCCGGCTCGCCGCCGAGCTCCGCGACCTGCGCCGTTCCCTGGCGGACCCCCTCATGGACGTCCTGCACCGCGTCCTGGCGGCCACCGGCCTGGAGGTCGAGCTCTCGGCGTCGCCGCAGGCCCTGGCCGCACGCCGCCGGGAGACCCTCGCCAACTTCCTGGACGTCGCGGCCGGCTTCGCCGCGGTGGACGGGGAGGCGACCCTGCTCGCCTTCCTCGGCTTCCTCCGCACCGCCGCACGCTACGAGAAGGGCCTGGACAACGCCCTGCCCGGCGGCGAGAACACCGTGAAGGTCCTCACCGCCCACAAGTCCAAGGGCCTGGAGTGGGACGTCGTCGCCGTGCCCGGCCTCGTCGGCGGCCAGTTCCCCAGCACCCGGGCGCGCGACGCGTGGACCTCCCAGCCCCAGGTCCTCCCGCACGCCCTGCGCGGCGACGCACCCACCCTGCCGGTTCTCGACACCTTCGACGCCAAGGGGCTCAAGGCCTTCAAGGAGGAGATGAAGGAGCACCAGCACACCGAGGAGCTCCGCCTCGGCTACGTCACCTTCACCCGCCCCCGCCGCATGCTGCTCGGCTCCGGCCACTGGTGGGGCCCGTCCCAGAAGCAGCCCCGCGGCCCGTCCGTCTTCCTGGACGCGCTGTACGAGCACTGCGCGGCCGGGCACGGCGACATCGAGGTCTGGGCGGACGCACCCGAGGAGGACGAGGAGAACCCGGCGCTCCGGGAGAGGGACGCCGACCAGGCCTGGCCGCTCCCGCTCGACGCCACCGCGACGGCCCGCCGCCGGGCGGCCAGGGACACGGTGCTGGCACACCTGGAGGCACTGACGTCCGCCTCCGGCCGGGCCCCGGACGAGCAGACCGCACCCGGCCGCCCCCTCGGACCCGCCCTGACCCCGCCCCGGGACGGGGCCCCGCCGCCGTACGAGGAGGAACCGCCGCCTTACGACGAGGAACCGCCGCCTTACGACGAGGAACCGCCGTACGACGAGGAACCGCCCCCGTACGAGGAGGACGGGCCTCCGTACGAGGACGAGTCCCGGTACGAGGACCAGCCCCCGCACGAGGACCACGCACCCCCGCACGAGGACCACGCACCGCCGGGGGAGGGCGAGCCGCCGTACGCCGCCGGGGACGCCCGCCGCCCGGGTCCGTTCCCGGGGGCCGACGAGGACCCGGACGGCGCCGGACCGCTCCCGCGGCCGGCCGCTCCCGCGCCGCACGTCCCCGCCGCCCGGACCCCGGCCGACGCGGACCTCACCCCCGAGGAGTCCCGCACCCTCGCCTCCTGGGACCGCGACCTGGACACCCTCGCCGGCGAGCTGCGCCGGTCCCGGGCCGCCGTGCGCGAGGTCGTCGTGCCCGCCACCCTCTCCGCGACCCAGCTCCTCCACCTCGCCGACGACCCCGAGGGCTTCGCCCGCGAGCTCGCCCGCCCCATGCCGCGCCCCCCGCAGCCCTCCGCCCGCCGGGGCACCCGCTTCCACGCCTGGGTGGAGTCCCGGTTCGAGGAGCTGCCGCTCCCCATGCTGGGACCGGACGAACTCCCCGGGGGCGACGAGAACGACGCGGAGATCGCCGACGAACGGGATCTCGCCGAACTCAAGGAGGCGTTCGAACGCACCGCCTACGCCCGGCGCACGCCGTACCGCGTCGAGACCCCGTTCCAGATCACGCTCGGGGGCCGGGTGGTCCGCGGCCGGATCGACGCCGTGTACCGCACGGGCGACACGTACGAGATCGTCGACTGGAAGACCGGCCGGCACCGCACCGCCGACCCCCTCCAGCTCGCCGTCTACCGGCTGGCCTGGGCCGAACTGCACGATCTGCCGCTGGAGGCGGTCACCGCGACCTTCCTCTACGTGCGCACCGGGGAGACCTCCCGCCCGAGCGGGCTCCCTGGCCGGGAACAGCTGGAAAAGCTTCTGCTGGACGAGCCACCTCCGCAGGGCCGATAGGCTCATGAGCATGAGCGACACCCCGGACAGCGCCGTCCGTACGTACACCCGGCAGCACCGCGCGGCCTTCCTCGACGACCTCGCCGCGTGGCTGCGCATCCCGTCGGTGTCCGCTCAGCCCGAACACGACGCGGACGTACGGCGCAGCGCGGAGTGGCTGTCCGGCAAGCTCGCCGAGACCGGCTTCCCGGTCACCGAGATCTGGGAGACGCCCGGCGCCCCGGCGGTCTTCGCCGAGTGGCCCTCGGAGGACCCGGAGGCCCCCGTCGTCCTCGTCTACGGCCACCACGACGTGCAGCCCGCGGCCCGCGAGGACGGCTGGAGCACCGATCCGTTCGAGCCGGTGATCCGCGACGGCAGGATGTACGCACGCGGTGCCGCCGACGACAAGGGCCAGGTGTTCTTCCACACGCTCGGCGTCCGCGCCCACCTCGCCGCGACCGGCCGCACCACCCCCGCGGTCCACCTCAAGCTCCTCGTCGAGGGCGAGGAGGAGTCCGGATCGCCGCACTTCCGCGCGCTGGCCGAGGAACGGGCCGACCGTCTCGCCGCCGATGCCGTGATCGTCTCCGACACCGGCATGTGGGACGAGAACACCCCCACCGTCTGCACCGGCATGCGCGGCCTCGCGGAGTGCGAGATCGAGCTGTACGGCCCCGGCCAGGACATCCACTCCGGGTCCTTCGGCGGCGCCGTCCCCAACCCTGCCACCGCACTGGCCCGCCTGGTCGCCGCCCTGCACGACGCGGACGGCAGGGTCGCGGTCCCCGGCTTCTACGACGGGGTCGCCGAGCTCACCGGGGCCGAACGCGCCCTCTTCGCCGAGCTTCCGTTCGACGAGGACACCTGGCTGCGCACGGCCGCCTCGCGGGCCACCGCCGGCGAGGCCGGCTACACCACCCTCGAACGCGTCTGGGCCCGCCCCACCGCCGAGGTCAACGGCATCGGCGGCGGCTACCAGGGCGCGGGCAGCAAGACCGTCATCCCCGCGTCCGCCCTGGTGAAGCTCAGCTTCCGGCTGGTCGCCGGCCAGGAACCGGAACACGTCCAGGACGCGGTGCGCGCCTGGGCCGAAGCCCGCGTCCCGGCCGGCATCCGCCACCGGATCACCTTCGCCCCCGCCACCCGGCCCTGCCTGACGCCCCTGGACCACCCCGCCCTCCAGGCGGTCGCCCGCGCCATGGGCCGGGCCTTCGGGACGAAGGTCCTCTTCACCCGGGAGGGAGGCTCGGGCCCCGCCGCCGACCTGCGGGACGTGCTCGGCGCACCCGTCCTCTTCCTCGGCATCTCCGTACCGTCCGACGGCTGGCACGGTCCCGACGAGAAGGTCGAGATCGACCTCCTCCTGAAGGGCGTCGAGACCGCCGCCCACCTGTGGGGCGAGCTGGCCGACGCACTGCGCTGAATCTCTGGACGCCCGATCCGCCCCCCGGGGGAGTAGGAAGCACCTGTGAGCACCTTCGACAACGCCATCGCAGACCGCCCGATCGGTCTCACCGCGCCCAGCGGCATCGACCGTGCCGCGCACCACCGGCTCGACGAGGCCTGGCTCGCCGCGGCCTGGAGCCACCCGACGACCCGGGTCTTCGTCGTCTCCGGGGGACAGGCGCTCGTCGACGACACCCCCGACGGCGGCACCGCACTCGTCATGACGCCCGCCTTCGAGGCACCCGTCACCGAGACCCACCGCTACTTCCTGGGCACCGACGAGGACGGCGTACGGTACTTCGCGCTCCAGAAGGACTCCCTGCCGGGCCGCATGGACCAGTCGGCACGGCCGGCGGGCCTGCGCGAGGCCGGGATGCTCCTCGGCCCGCGCGACGCCGGGCTGATGGTGCACGCGGTCGCCCTGGAGAACTGGCAGCGGCTGCACCGCTTCTGCTCGCGCTGCGGCGAGCGCACCGTCATCGCGGCCGCCGGCCACATCCGCCGCTGCCAGGCGTGCGGGGCGGAGCACTACCCGCGCACCGACCCCGCCGTGATCATGCTGGTCACCGACGACCAGGACCGCGCCCTGCTGGGACGCCAGGTGCACTGGCCCGAGGGCCGGTTCTCCACCCTGGCCGGCTTCGTGGAGCCGGGGGAGTCCATCGAGCAGTCCGTCGCCCGCGAGGTGTTCGAGGAGGCAGGGGTCACCGTCGGCGAGGTCGAGTACGTCGCCAGCCAGCCCTGGCCGTTCCCCTCCAGCCTGATGCTCGGCTTCATGGCACGGGCCGTGACCTCGACGATCACCGTGGACGGCGAGGAGATCGAGGAGGCCCGCTGGTTCTCCCGCGACGACCTGACGGCCGCCTTCGAGTCCGGCGAGGTGCTGCCGCCCTTCGGCGTCTCGATCGCCGCACGCCTGATCGAGCTCTGGTACGGCAAGCCGCTCCCGAGGCCGGGCAGCGCGGGCTGAGAGACCCGGCCGGGTCCGGCCACCCCACCGTCCGGCCGTCGCTCCGCCGGTCCGGTCAGGGGGCTCCGGTCCTGGCCGGTCGGCGCCCTGGTCGGTCCGGTCACGGGGCTCCGGGTCTGACCGCTTGTCGCCCTGCCGGTCCGGGGCCGGGGTCTCGCGCGGCCGGTCCCGCCCGTCGCCTCACCACCCGGGTCCGGCGGGTGACGGGTTCCCGGTCGTACGAAGACCCCCGAACCGGCGTCGAGCCGGTCGGGGGTCTTCGTGGCGTGTGTGCGTCCTGCCGGTCAGACGCCGACCTTCTGCTTGACCTGGGCCAGCGAGGGATTCGTCAGCGTCGAACCGTCGGCGAAAAGCAGAGTCGGCACCGTCTGGTTGCCGCCGTTCGCCTTCTCGACGAAGGCCGCCGAGTCCGGGTCGTGCTCGATGTTGACCTCGGTGTACGCGATGCCCTCGCGATCCATCTGGCCCTTGAGCCGGCGGCAGTAGCCGCACCACGTGGTGCTGTACATCGTCACAGTGCCCGGCATGTCGTCGGTGCTCCCTTGTCTCGTGTGTCCCGCTGGGAAGATCCCGCTGGAGGGACGCGACGCGCACCTGCGCGCACGCCCCGCACGAAGGGAACGTCCATGGCCCGACCACCATTCCCGGCCCGGCCCCGGACCGCACCCCTCCGGACACGGGACCGCACCCCCCGACACGGGACCGCACCCCCCGACACGGGACCGCCCGGGACCACGTGGCCCGGTGCTGACAGCCCCGCGACCACGCGGTCCGGGATGCCCGGGGCCGCGCGGCACGGTATCCACAGAGTCGGGCGGTCCACGGAGACGCACGGATCCACGGAGCCGGTACGACAATCGACGCCCCCTGTGGACAACCATCACGGCCGTCCCGCGCGACCTGGCAGCATGGCAGAGTGACAGCAGCAACGCACTCCACCCTCTTCCCCCAGGTCCCCGACTCCGCGGACGCCGTGCTCGACGGGCTCGACCCGGAGCAGCGCGAGGTCGCGCTGGCCCTCGGAGGACCCGTGTGCGTGCTGGCCGGCGCCGGTACGGGCAAGACGCGGGCGATCACTCACCGCATCGCCTACGGGGTGCGTGCCGGGATCCTCCAGCCGACCACCGTGCTCGCCGTCACCTTCACCAACCGGGCGGCCGGCGAGATGCGGGGCCGGCTGCGCCAGCTCGGCGCCACCGGTGTGCAGGCCCGCACCTTCCACTCCGCGGCCCTGCGGCAGCTCCAGTACTTCTGGCCCAAAGCCGTCGGCGGTGAGCTTCCGCGTCTCGTGGAGCGCAAGGTCCAGCTGGTCGCCGAGGCCGCCGCCCGCTGCGGGATCCGCCTCGACCGCAACGAGCTGCGGGACGCCACCAGCGAGATCGAGTGGGCCAAGGTCACCCAGACCGTGCCCGCGGACTACCCGGCCGCGGTCGCGAAGACGCAGCGGGACGCCCCGCGCGACCCGGCCGAGCTCTCCCAGATCTACGCGATGTACGAACAGCTGAAGCGCGACCGCTCGGTGATCGACTTCGAGGACGTGCTGCTGCTCACCGTCGGCATCCTCCAGGACCGGCACGACATCGCCGACCATGTGCGCCGCCAGTACCAGCACTTCGTCGTCGACGAGTACCAGGACGTCAGCCCGCTCCAGCAGCGGCTCCTGGACCTCTGGCTCGGAGACCGGGACGACCTCTGCGTCGTGGGTGACGCGGGGCAGACGATCTACTCCTTCACCGGCGCCACCCCCGACCACCTGCTGAACTTCCGCACCCGTCATCCGGACGCGACGGTGGTCAAGCTGGTGCGGGACTACCGTTCCACCCCCCAGGTCGTCCACCTGGCCAACGGCCTGCTGAGCCAGGCCCGGGGCAAGGCGGCCGAACACCGGCTGGAGCTGGTCTCCCAGCGGGCGAAGGGCCCCGAACCCGTCTACACCGAGTACACGGACGAGCCGGCGGAGGCCGAGGGCACCGCACGCCGGATCCGCGACCTGATCGCCGCCGGGGTGCCGGCCGGCGAGATCGCCGTGCTCTACCGGGTCAACTCCCAGTCCGAGGTCTACGAACAGGCCCTCGCGGACGCGGGTGTGCCCTACCAGCTGCGCGGCGCCGAGCGCTTCTTCGACCGTCCCGAGGTGCGGGAGGCGGGCGTCGCCCTGCGCGGCGCCGCCCGCGCGGGGGGCAACGACCCGCTGCTCGACGGAGCGGACGACCTGCCCTCCGAGGTGCGGGCGGTGCTCTCCACCAAGGGGTGGACCTCCAAGCCGCCGGCCGGTTCGGGCGCGGTGCGGGACCGCTGGGAGTCGCTCGCCGCGCTGGTGCGGCTGGCGGAGGACTTCGAACAGGCCAGGCCCGGCGCGACGCTCTCGGACCTCGTGGCGGAGCTCGACGAGCGGGCCGCCGCCCAGCACGCGCCCACGGTCCAGGGCGTCACCCTGGCGTCGCTGCACTCGGCCAAGGGCCTGGAGTGGGACGCCGCGTTCGTCGTCGGGCTGACCGAGGGCATGATGCCCATCGCCTACGCCAAGACGGACGAACAGATCGAGGAGGAGCGCCGGCTGCTGTACGTCGGCGTCACCCGGGCCCGCTTCCACCTCTCCTTGTCCTGGGCGCTGTCCCGGTCGCCGGGCGGGCGGGGGAACCGCCGGGCGACCCGCTTCCTCAACGGCCTGCGGCCCGGTTCGGCCGCGGTCGGCACGCGGGGCGGCGTGGGAGGGGGCGGCGGTATCGACCGGGGCTCCCGGGCGGGCACGGTGGGCAGCGGTGCCGGGACGCCGGTCCGGCCCGCCAGGCGCGGGCCGGTGCGGTGCAGGGTGTGCGGCAGGACGCTGACCGAGGCCGGCGAGCTGAAGCTGATGCGCTGCGAGGACTGCCCTTCGGACATGGACGAGGGCCTGTACGAGCGCCTGCGCGCGTGGCGTGCGGACCGGGCGAAGGAGATCAGCCAGCCCGCCTACTGCGTCTTCACCGACAAGACGCTGATGGCCATCGCGGAGGCGGCTCCGGGCAGCGAGGGCGAGCTCGTCGTCATCCCCGGCGTCGGGAACCGGAAGCTGACCAGGTTCGGGGCCGATGTTCTGGACATCTGCGCAGGTCGGACCGTGGATGAGGGGGCGGAGGAGGAGGGCGGCGAGGTGTGAGAAAAACTCGTCGAAAAAATAGTTTGCGCCCGCAGCAGCAATCACCATAGGTTCTTAACCACGGGAACGGCGGCTTCTCCGAAGCCCTGACTCCGTGCTGTACTTATCCGAATACCGCAGGACCGGCCCCGGCCGGTCCCTTGAGACGCCGAGAGGAGGCGATTGTCGTGATCAGCATCATCAACACCACCAAACTGACCGATCCGTCGGTCGTCTCCGCCTGCTCGCTCGGCCTCAACCCGTCCTCGCAGCTCTCCCTCGGTGGCATCCGTGTGTCCGGCAACTCCGCCGTCCGCCCGGTTTCCCCGTCGAGCCTGCCCGTGCGGGAGCGCAATGAGCGACCGACCGAGGCACTGGAAGCAGCGGTAGTGAAGGGACAGGCCTCGGCCTATGCCTTCGCGGCAGCCGCGGCCGGTGCCGGAGCCAAGAAGCAGACGACGCAGCACCACACCATGTGGGCCTTCCGTGGGCCTGAACCCTGGAGTGATCCAGCCTGATTCTCATCAGGCCGGCGCCTTCAGGGCCGCGGAACCCCACTCGGGATCCGCGGCCCTTTTGTTTTGTCCGAACGGACGAGACGACGAAGGAGCCTCGGAACAGCAGGACCTGGTTACCAGCCGCCAACCGGCCGACAGGCCGGCACGACCAGACGAGGACTACACCACCGTGCAACTCGAGACGCACGCCCCGTCCGTACCGCCTTCCGGCACGATCACCCCGCCCCGCTCCACGGAGGACCCGACCTTGATCCCCCTCACCGCGCTCACCGCGCTCGACGACGCCATCGAGAACCTCGGCGTACCCGTCCCCTGTCGTTCCTACGACCCGGAGGTCTTCTTCGCCGAGTCCCCGGCGGACGTCGAGTACGCCAAGTCCCTCTGCCGTACCTGCCCGCTGGTCGAGGCCTGCCTCGCCGGGGCCAAGGAGCGGCGCGAGCCGTGGGGCGTGTGGGGCGGGGAGCTCTTCGTCCAGGGCGTCGTCGTCGCCCGGAAGCGGCCGCGTGGCCGTCCGCGCAAGAACCCGGTCGCGGCGTGACCGTCGGCCTGGGGGCCATGTCCCCCACACGAACGAAGCGCATCGGAACCATCGACCGTCCCCAGACCCATGACCCCCGGAATCAGGCACCAATGAGCACTGTCACCACCACACGCGAGCCCGTCGGCTCCGCGACCCAGGACGTCACCATCACCGGCGCGAACGACTCGCGTCAGAACAGGACCCGCGAGATGCAACTCATTCCAGAAGCGCTGGCTCGTGCTCATATGCACGACCGCATGAGGGAAGCCGAGGAGGGACGTCAGGCGGAGCGTCTGATGGCTGCCCGGCGGATGCAGCGCCGTGCGGAGCGTGCCTCGATGCGCGCCCGTCGCGCGCTGGCCATGGCCGTCATGCACTGACGGTCTCACCAGCAGGCGCACCACGGCTGCCGGGCCACCGCTCGGCCCACGAGGCAGCCACCCTCCCCTCCAGCGGGGCCGGCCCCACCGGGCCGGCCCCGCAGTGCGTGGCCTCCCCGACCGGCCCCGTCCACGACGCCGCGGAGGGACGGAGCGTGGAGCAGGCCCGGGAGAGGGAGAGGGACGCCTGAGGGAGGGGAAACGGGCGGAGGGCCGGGGTGTGCGGCCGCTTTCTCACCGTCCGTCCGGCCTTCTCACCTCCCGGCCGGCCGCCTCACCTTCCGGTCGGCCTCTGCCTCGGACTCCGGTCGGCTTCCACCTCACACCCCCCCCGGTCGGCTCCGCCTCAGACCCCGGCCGGGGTGTCCTCCTGCGCGCTGTCCTCGTCCGTGCCCTGCTCCTTGCCGCAAGGGCCGTCCGGTTCGCCCTCCGCATCGCCTTCCAGGACGAACCCCGGCAGCCAGGACTCCAGTTCGTCCCGCAGCCGGACGGTCGCGCCCAGCTGGCAGAGCACCCCGATCGTGCTCAGGGTCACGCGGTGGATCAGCAGGTACGACGGCGGAAGGTTCAGCTGCTTCCCCAACTGGTGTGCCGGGGAACGCGGATCCGCGATACGGGCGGCCTGGCTGCGCAGCCAGGAGCGGGTGAAGGTGAACTCGTCCGCCTGCGCCGGCTCGATGATGGGCAGCAGATAGGCGAGCACGGCGTCCGGTTCGAGCTCGATCGACTCCCTGACGAAGCCCTCCTCGCGGAGCATCGCGTAGACGCCGTCGGCGTCCCCGTCCAGTGTCATCCGCAGGGCGTCACCGATGGTCCGCGGCAGACCGCCCGGCAGCCGGTCCACCGTGCCGAAGTCGAGCACGCCCAGGCGCCACAGCCGGGGATCGTCGTCCGGGTCCGCGGTCCCCTCGGCGGCCGCCCCCGCAGGGGGGAGCAGCCGGAAGTTCCCGGGGTGGGGATCCGCGTGCAGCAGACCCGTGCGCGCGGGCCCGGAGAAGAGGAAGCGCCCCAGCAGCTGGCCCGCCCGGTCCCGCTGCTCCTTGGTGCCGTCGGCGATCACCTCCGACAGCGGGATCCCCTCGATCCACTCGGTGACCAGCACCTGCTCGGACCGGTGCACCACCGCCGGGACCACCACATCGGGATCGCCCTCGAACTCGGCCGCGTGCTCCTGCTGCGCCAAGGCCTCGATCTCGTAGTCCAGCTCCTCGGACACCCGGTCGCGGAGCTCGCTGATGAGCGGCTTGATGTCCATGCCGGGAACCAGGGGGCCGAGGAGCCGTGCGAAGCGGCTGAGCTGGGTGAGATCCGACAGCAGCGCCTCTCCCGCGCCCGGGTACTGCACCTTCACGGCGACATCCCGTCCGTCGTGCCAGACGGCGCGGTGGACCTGGCCGATGGAGGCCGCGGCGGAGGGCTGGTCGTCGAACTCGGTGAACAACTCCCGCCAGTCCTCGCCGAGCCGCTCCGCCAGCACCGCGTGGACGGTGCGGGTCGGCATGGGCGGGGCGGCCTCCTGCAGCTTGGTCAGCGCCGCGCGGTAGGGGCCCGCGACATCCTCGGGCAGCGCGGACTCGAAGACGGACAGCGCCTGTCCCAGCTTCATCGCACCGCCCTTCAGCTCGCCGAGGACCTTGAAGAGCTGGTCCGCCGTGCGCTGCTGCACCTCACGCGCCACGATCTCGGCGGACTTCCCGCCGATCCGCTTGCCCAGACCCCAGGTGGCACGGCCGGCGAAGCCGAGCGGCAGGGCTGCCAGCTTCGCGGTACGGGTGACCGCCTTCCGGGGAAGATCAGACATGTGCCCCTCCAGTTCCCAGACTGCCGTGCCACGTGACACGCGGCCCCGCTCCGTCGGCGCCGGTCACCCGGCCATTGTGTCCTGCCCGGCGGCTGCCGCGGAGGTGAGCTCCACCTCAGTGTGCCCGCCGGCGCCGCAGGAGCAGTCGGGATGCGGTGCCAGCCGCTCCGACCGCCAGTCCAGCAGGGGCATGGCGGCCTCCCAGCGTGTCCCCGTGCAGGCGGGAAGCTCCCCGTCGAGGAAGGACAGCGCGTGGGCCGCGGCGAGACCGGCCACCGACGCCGCCAGCCCCAGGTCGCAGGCCTGCACACAGGTGCGCCGCCCGGACCTCCACTGGGCGAGCATCCGCGGCCACTGGGGGTCCGCGTCCGCGCGGCGCAGCGCCAGACAGCCCGCACAGCCGGTGCCTCCCGGCAGCACCAGCGGCCCGACCACCCCCGTCGCCTCGATGACACCGGCGTAGAGATGAGGTGTCCCCGAGGCGATCCAGGGTGCGGCGATCTCCTGATCGGGGGCGTAGACGGAGAGACCGTCCCTGGGCGCCACCACGATCAGGGAGAGGGCGGGCTCGCCCGACGCCGGAGCCGTGTCCGGCCCGCCCGCGCGCGGTGGCCCGCCGACGGCCGACCTGCGCACCAACTGCCGAGCCGCGGTGTCCCGCCGCTCTCCGACCGACGAGGCCGGGAGGCCTCCCGGCGCCACGTCCCAGGGCTCGGTGCGGCCCCCGTCGAGGACCTCGACGCGGCCCACCCCCGACCCGGAGAGGATCGCGGCGATCGCCGCGCCGACCCTGCCCGCGCCGCGCACCTGGACCCGCATCGCCCGCCGGGCCGCGAGCCTGCGCAGCCCGCCGCCGGGCACCGGATCGACGACGGAGAGCGTCGCCGCGTCGGGCCGCTGCCGCTCGACGGTCTCGGCGCGGAGCCGCAGGGCCTCGGCACCCGGTCCGCCGGCGTCCGGATCGTCCAGCAGGCCTGCTTCCGTGAGGCGCGAGACCAGAAGGTCCACATGGCGGTCCGACAGGTCCAGGGCTCTGGCCTCCTCGCGCAGCAGCGGAAGTCCGCGCGTCCCGTCGAGCAGTTCCAGAAAGCTGCCCGTGGCGATATCCATCGGCCCCAGCGTCACCGCGTGCGCGGGGGTCACGCCGAATTGCACGGTGTTCCGTCCGCGCCAGGCACGCCGGAGTGCGGGCTTCAGCATCAGATGCATGGCTACTCCCAGGTCGGTGTCGGGATCTGTTGCCAGAATGCAAGGCGGCGGCGAAACCGGCGGAAAGTTATCCACAGGCCGGGGGTATTAGTCGTTCAAATCGTGCGGGCCGAGAAGTGGATCAATGACGGAGTGCCGGGGGCGGGACGCGTCACGGCGTCAGCGGGTAACGTCGAGCCGTGCCCGCCGACCCCTCTTCCGCCCTGACCGGGGAGACCCCTGCCTCCGCTGTGACCGGGGAGACCCCCGCGCCCGGCGCCGGACGCGAGCGGCGTACCGCCCCCCGGCAGAACCGCGCGCAGGCCGGTCCGGTCGAGGTCCGCAGGAGCGCGCGGCGCAGCAGGACGGTCTCCGCCTACCGCGAGGGCGACCGCACCGTCGTGCTCATCCCGGCCCGGATGTCGGAGGCCGAGGAGCGGCGCTGGGTCGGCGTGATGCTCGACAAGCTCGCGGCGCAGGAGAGCAAGCGGGTCATCGGTGACGGCGAGCTGTCCGAGCGGGCCGAGCGGCTCTCCGGCCAGTATCTCGACGACCGGGCACGGCCGGCCTCGGTGCGCTGGGTGACCAACCAGAACACCCGCTGGGGTTCCTGCACCCCGGCCGAGGGCAGTATCCGGCTCTCGCACCGGCTGCAGGGCATGCCGGAGTACGTCGTCGACTACGTCCTCCTCCACGAGCTGGCCCACCTGCTCGTTCCGGGGCACGGTCCGCGCTTCTGGCGCCTGCTGGAGGCGTATCCGCGGACCGAGCGCGCGCGGGGGTATCTCGAAGGGGTCGTGGCGGCCGGCCGGCTGCCCGATCTGCCCGCCGCCCGCGAGGAGTGACGCCGCCGCTTGTGTACCGGGTCTGTACCGACTTGGCCCGTTGTCGTGGTTTGCGGTTAGCCTGACGCGACGTATTCACCTTCGGGATGGGGGACGGTCGTTACGCATGGCCAGGGAATTCCAGCGCGGCCACAAGGCCAAGGTCAGTGATCTCACGTCAGGGACGGATCTGTACGTAGGTGTGCAGATCGCAGGCCCGGGCCTGACGTTCGACATCAGCTGCTTCGGTCTCGACGCCGACGAACAGCTCTCCGACGACCGGTATTTCATCTTCTTCAACCAGCCGAAATCGCCTGAGGAGTCCATTCAGCTTCTCGGCGCCCAGGCCGGTGACACCGAATCCTTCCGCGTCACCCTCGACCGGGTCCCGGCGAACATCCACAAGCTGTCCTTCACCGCGACCCTCGACGGTGCCGGACAGATGTCCCAGGTGGGCCCCGGACACATCCGTATCGTCGCGGGCGGCGAGGAAGTGGTGAAGTACGCCTTCACCGGTTCGGAGTTCACCACCGAGCGCGCGGTCATGCTCGGCGACTTCTACCTGAAGGACGTCTGGCGCTTCGCCGCGGTCGGCCAGGGCTTCGACGGCGGACTCGACGCGCTGCTCAGGAACTTCGGCGGCGAGGTCGCCGAGGAGGAACCCGCCGCACCGCCCCAGGGCGCTCCTCCCGCCTTCGCCCCGCCGTCCCAGGCCTCCGCGCCCCCCGCCTTCGGCGCCCCGGCCGCACCCGGGCCGCCGCAGCCCGCCCCCGCCTTCGGCGCTCCCGCGGCGCCGGGTCCCGCACCGCAGCAGCAGCCGATGCACGCCGCGCCCACCCTCGCGGCACCGCTGGCGCCGACGCCCCCGGCACCCGCTCCGTACGGGCAGCCGCCTCAGCAGCCGCAGTTCGGCCAGATCCCCGGCCAGGGCGCTCCGCCCCCGCCGCCGCCCTACGGACAGCAGCCCCCGGGAACCCCGCCGTTCGGGCAGCAGCCTCCGGGCGCCCCGCCGTTCGGGCAGCAGCCCCCGGGTGCACCGCACGGGGTGCCCCAGGGTGTTCCCGCCGCCGGGGCGGGACTGCGGGCGGCCCTGCAGCTCTACAAGGAGACCCCCACCGGGCAGCGCTGGACCTCGCAGAACCAGCAGCTCATGCGGGTCGACCTCACGATGGGCGACATGCCGGTGCTGGCCCGCCAGGGCAGCATGGTGATGTACCAGGGCAAGGTCGACTTCGGCTACAAGGGCGCCGGTTTCGCCGGCCGCATGGTCGGCAACGCGACCGGCCAGGAGATGCAGCTGATGCGCTGCACCGGCCGCGGCCAGGTCTTCCTCGCCGAGGACGGATCCCATCTGCACCCCGTCGAACTGCAGGGTGACGGCATCTGCGTCTCCGCGGAGAACGTCCTCGCCTTCGACGAGTCGCTGCAGTACGAGGTCCGCAGGATCGAGGGGCACGGCATCCCCGGCGGAGCCCTGTTCACCATGCAGTTCCAGGGCACCGGCACCGTCGTCGTCAAGACGCACGGCGTGCCGGTCGTCCTGCCGGTCACACCGACCACCTTCGCCGACTGCAACGCCGTGGTGGCCTGGTCGGCGGCCTCCCAGGTGATCGTCTCCAGCCAGGTCCGGCTGCGCCGCAACGCGTACCCGGGGCACAGCGGGGAGACCGTGAACCTCCAGTTCCGGGGAGCCCCCGGGAACTTCATCGTCGTCCAGCCCTACGAGGTCTGAGGGAGCCCGTCATGAACCAGCAACTCGCGGGCTTCGCCCCGACCCCCGTCACGGCCCGCATGGAGAACCACGGCCGCACGATGCTCAAGGTCGCCATGGCAAGCGGCCAGGACCTGTACGCGCGCACCGGCTCGATGGTGGCCTACGAGGGCTTCATCCAGTACGAGCCCAACCCGCCCGCCGTCCGCCAGATCGCGTCCCAGTGGATCACCGGCGAGGGCACCCCGCTGATGAAGTGCGCCGGCGACGGGCTGCTCTACCTCGCCGACTACGGCGCCGACGTGGTGGTCATCAACCTGAACAACGATGCCCTGTCGGTCAACGGGACCAATCTGCTCGCCTTCGACAGCCACCTCAGCTGGGGCGTGGAGCGGGTCAAGGGACTGGCCAAGTTCGCCGGCCAGGGCCTGTGGAACGTCGCCGTCCAGGGCACCGGCTGGGTCGCCATCACCTCGCGCGGCACCCCCGTGGTCGTCGACTGCGGCCGGGGCGAGGACGAGACGTACGTCGACCCCGACGCCCTCGTCGCCTGGTCCCCGAACCTCAAGGTGAAGGGCAAGCGCAGCTTCAAGGCGGGCTCGCTCATCGGCCGGGGCAGCGGAGAGGCCTACCAGATGGCCTTCTCGGGCCAGGGCATCGTCGTCGTCCAGCCGAGCGAGGACAGTACGGACCGTCTGCGGATCCGGAACTGAGCGGGGGAGGAACACACCATGCAGAGTCCGCTTTTCAGCCACACCGAACAGCAGTCGCAGGACCGCTACACCGTCCAGAACCCGCAGCTCCTGCGCGTCGCGCTGACCGGGCACGACGACGTCCTCGCCCGCAAGGGCGCCATGGTCGCCTACCAGGGGCTCATGGAGTTCGACGGGGAGTACCAGTCGCACAGCCAGCGCAGTGCGCGCAGGAGCACGGGTGAGGGCCTCGACCTCATGCGCTGCTCGGGCCAGGGCACGGTCTACCTGGCCAACCTCGCCCAGTACATCCACGTGGTCGACGTCGACCACGAGGGGATGACGGTCGACAGCGCCTACGTCCTCGCGCTGGACTCCTCGCTGCACACCGAGGTCATCGCGGTGGACAGCCAGTACGGGATCTCCGGTACCGGCAAGTACCAGCTGAACATCTCGGGCAGCGGCAAGGTCGCCCTGATGACCTCCGGCCAGCCGCTGATGATGCAGGTGACACCCGACAAGTACGTCAACGCCGACGCCGACGCGATCGTCGCCTGGTCGAGCGGGCTGCGGGTGCAGATGCAGGCCCAGACCCACTCCTCGGGGGTCATGCGGCGGCGCGGCAGCACGGGGGAGGGCTGGGAGCTGAGCTTCCTGGGCCAGGGCTTCGCCCTCGTCCAGCCGAGCGAGGTCCTGCCTCCGCAGAACGCCCAGATCGGCCAGGGCGCCGCGGCGCAGTTCGGGATGGGCCAGCACGGCGCCCACGGGCAGAACCAGAACAACAGCTGGAACTGATCACGGCCGGCGGCACGGACGGGGGGGGGGGGCGCGGGGGCCCCCCCGGGGGGGGGGGGGCCCCCCGCGGGACAACCCACACCCACCCAACTATAAACTATTCCGTCTTGTGCTTGTTAAAAGTGGG